>JACQIJ010000167.1 GCA_016198545.1 Pseudomonadota bacterium | reverse complement strand
GGTACGGACGAAGCGTGGAAAATTTCCGTCGAGGGCGGAAAAAAGGAAGCGCCCCGTCTCGCCTCAAGACCACAGGGAACAACCGTAGAGGTATGCGACCTTTTTTATGCCACGCCCGCGCGGCTGAAGTTTCTGAAGGCTGACAAGGCCGAGTATATGGCAGTAAAAGAAACGGTTGCCCGTCTTGCCATGGCCTTTCCGCGAGTGGCATTTACGTTGACCCATAATGGCGCGGCATCGCTGAACCTGCCCGCCGTATCCGCCCCCGCCGACAGGCTGGGTGCGCTGCTGGGGCGCGATTTCTCCGAAAATACCCTGATGATCGAGGCGGAGCGCGAAAGCGTGCGCCTGACCGGTTACGCCAGCCTGCCGACCGCCAGCCGGGGCACGGCCAAAGACCAGTACCTGTTCGTCAACGGCCGTCCGGTGCGCGACAAGCTGATCGCCGGCGCCGTGCGCGGGGCCTATATGGATGTTCTTGCCCGCGACAGGCACCCGGCGGTCGTTCTGTTCGTGGAACTGCCGGCAGAAGAAGTCGATGTCAACGTGCACCCGGCAAAAGCCGAGGTGCGTTTCCGCGATTCAGCCCTCGTGCGCGGCCTGATTGTGAGTTCCCTTAAACGTGCCCTGCATGAAGACGGATACAGAACATCAAATACCGTATCCTTACAGGCTCTTGGAAATCTGCGTCCGGCGAATGTTTCAGCGCCGTCGTTGCCGCTGCGCCGCGCAACGCCGTACAGCTATTCCGGCGCAGGCGGCCTTGCCGAAAAACATGCGGGAACGGCCTATGAGACCTATGTGCCGCATGCCCGCGCAGCAGATGAACCTGCGCCGCATGTGCAGCGGCAATTCCCCCTCGGCGCGGCGCGCGCGCAAGTTCATGAAAATTACATCGTCGCGCAAACGGAAGACGGCTTGGTCATCGTGGACCAGCACGCCGCGCATGAACGCCTGACCTATGAACGGTTCAAGACGCAGATGGAACAAATCGGCATTGAAAAACAGGGGTTGCTGACGCCGGAAATAGTCGATCTGAAGGAAGACGATGCGGCGCGGCTGCTGGAACACGCGGACGCATTTGCCCGCCTTGGGCTTGAGATAGAGCCTTTCGGCGCAGAATCTGTGGCGGTACGCAGCATTCCGGCCCTCCTTGGCGGGCGGGCGAATATACAGGGCCTGGTACGCAATCTCGCCGATGAAATCGCCGAGCATGGCGGTGCAGGCGACCTTGCCGCCCGAATCAACGAAATATTGTCAACGATGGCCTGCCACGGGTCGGTGCGTTCCGGACGGCGCCTGACCGCCGATGAAATGAATGCGTTGTTGCGGCAGATGGAGGAAACTCCCTGCTCCGGCCAGTGCAACCACGGCCGCCCGACTTACATCGAACTGAAACTGGCGGATATAGAAAAATTGTTCGGCAGAAGGTAAAAAATGAATAAGGATCGCGAAACAATACTGACCGCATACGGGCTTTTCGCCGCAATGATGGCCGCATCATTCATCCCGGCAGCATGGGCCGTCATGACGGCAACAATCTTGTATTTTATTGCCTTGGCTTACCCCTATTACGCCAGAAAACGCGCCGCGGCGGGCGGCCTGACCGAAAACCACATGACCTACATTATCCGCACGATCTGGATCGCATCACTCGTGGCCGTTGCGACGGTCGCGGCGGGAGTTTGCTACGTGCTGGCCCTTTACGATCCGTCGTCAATCAATGAATGCACGCAAAACCTTATGAACGGCGGCATGAACGCCGAGGCCTGCATCGCTGATTTTATGAACGCCAACAGAAGTGTTTTATACAGCGGGGGTTTTATAGCCGTCGGCCCGATCGCGTTTTACTGCCTGTGGCGACTGTTCAGAGGCGCAAGGAAAGCTTTAAACATGCTGCCCCTTCAAAACGTCAACGCCTGGCTCTGACTACTCCGCCGCCCTAACCCTGTAATCCTCGCCAATCAAATCAAGAGCCTGCATTTCGTACAGACGCCTGTAATGAGACCCCTCGCGGTCGACCAGATCGTCGTGCGCCCCTTCCTCGACAATCCGTCCGTTTTCGAATACGAGAATGCGGTCGACGGCGCGAATCGTGGCAAGGCGGTGGGCTATGGTAATCGTCGTGCGCCCCTCCATCAGTTCCTTAAGAGCCTTCTGTATGCAGTGTTCAGAAATCGAATCCAGCGACGAAGTAGCCTCATCCAGAATCAATATGGGGGCGTCGGCAAGTATAGCGCGGGCGATCGCCACGCGCTGCCTCTCCCCGCCCGACAGTTTCACGCCGCGTTCGCCGACAAGCGTTTCATACCCTTTCGGCAACTCGGAAATGAAGTCGTGCGCATACGCCTTTTTTGCCGCTGCAATAATTTCATCCATAGATACGCCCGGCTTTCCGTACGCGATATTCGCCGCGAGAGAGCGGTGAAACAGTATCGGATCCTGCGGAACCAGAGCGATAGCGCGACGAAGAGATTCCTGGGTAACGCCGGCGACATTCTGGCCATCTATACGGATTTCGCCGGATTGAACGTCATAAAGACGCTGCACCAGCTTCACGAAAGTCGATTTGCCGCTGCCAGACGGGCCGACCAGCGCAACACGTTCCCCCGGCGCGATACGCAGGGAAAAGCGGTCGTAGATATGAACCTTCTCGTTATAAGAGAAGCTGACGTTATCAAAAACGATTTCACCTGCGCCCGCCCTGAAAGAAATGGCTCCCGGCACATCCAGCATTTCATCCTTGCGCAGCCAGAATACGATGACATCTTCCATTTCGCTGGCCGAACGCTGCAGATGCGCGATATGCATACCAACATCGCGCATATATCCGCTGACGATAAAGAAACTGGTCAGCGAAAGCGCTATATCGCCGGGCGTGGCCGCGCCCATGCGCCACATGTGGATGGTCAACCCGACCATTCCTCCCATCATCGTAATGCGTAGAATACCGCGGATCAGGTTCGCGGCTTCCGCGCTCATCCATGCGCGGTAAGCCAGCCTTTTCCATCCTGTCGCAACGGAATGAAACAGGGAATCCTCCCTTTCCTCCGCGCCGAAGGATTTGACCGTCGCATTCCCGGTAATCATATCGGCCAGCGCGGCGCCGACCTTCGTATCCTCGCTGGCGGAAGCCTGAAAGCGCGGCCGCAGAATTTTTATGGATATAACAGTACTGGTTCCGCAATAGATGACAATCATTGCCGCCGTGAACATGCCCACGGCCGGCAGATGAACCAGCAGAATGGCCGTCATGCTCATCATAATAATGACGGCCGGAAACAGGCCGATAAAAAGCGTATCACCGAACATATCGAACGCCCACATGCCGCGCGTAATCTTCCGCACCGTCGCCCCGGCGAAGGCATTGGCGTGCCAGTCGGATGAAAACCGCTGTACCTTGCGCGTAGCTTCGGTGAGAATGTCGTACAGGTTATTGACGGAGAACCAGTTCCACGTCGCGCTGGAAGCGCTGCGTAACAGCGTGTGGCCCAACCCCAGCCCTATGAATATGACAAGATAATGCAGAGCATCACCCAGCGCGCCAGACTCCGTCGCCGTGCGGTTCACCAGGGCATCAATAATCCGGCCCGTATAGACCGGTATAAAGGCGTCAGTGAGCGTTGCCGTGAACATGAACACGGCAAGGAGCAGGCCTGCGCGCGGGCGCCTGCGCCAGTAATGCATGGCAAAGCACAGCACATCGCCATAAGAAACTTTTTCGTTCTCCTTCATGGCATTCATCATGACGGGTTTTCAGGATTTCAGCAAATCAAGCAATTGCTGGCAGGCCTGCAGATCACGCATCATGGCGGCGCGGCGCTTTTCCTCATGGGGCGCGGATCCGTGCTTTTCCTCGCCATAGACGGAAGCCTTGAAGGACTCTTCCGCAAGGGCCGCATCATACACCTGATCCGGCGCAACAGCCTGTTTTATGAAAGCCATTCCCAACACCAAGGACCCGCACAGGCCGACAACAACCTGCAACGCGGTAAAATTCATATCGTCGAGCTCGGCAACCCATTCCCTTACTGCCCTGTGCCCCGCCTCGGGCTGGGCCAGCGCATTAAGAGATTCCGTCGTCAGCAGCTTTGCGCCACATTCTTTCTCGAACCAGTCCAGCCACGGATCCCACAGTTCCGCCTGACGCCGGGCCGTTGCGGCCGGAAGCGCGGCGCGGTAGCAAAGCAAATCCGTATCAAAATAAGCCAGGACGGCTTTCTCCATCGCTGCCCTTTCCCGCGCCACGCGATCCTGCGCCGTAATCAATATCTGGGTCAGCGGCATGGAATCCGGAATGATCTCCTTTTCCTGCGCTACCCATTCAAGAACGACGGCATCCGCCAGCGCGGCAACAGGCACAGCCAGACTCGCGCCCGAAGGAACCTTTACCGGCTTTCCATCGAGACAGACCGCGTATCCGGATGAAATCTTTTCTTTTGTTACGATGACATAAAAACGTTTCATCTTCTCTTATTTACCGCACTCTGCCCTGAATACAGCCGGATGACCGTTAATCCGTACCGCCACTGTCATATTTGGGAAAAACGGACGTTCTGGAACGACATAGTTGCAATATATGTCTGACAGCGCCTTTGCTGCGGATTCTGCGTCCGCATGCCCATATGCTTCAAGATCACCGGTAAGGGAAAATAAGTCCCCATCCTTCGAGACCAAAAGAAAGCCTGACAATTCCTGGTCACCCGCGCGAAACTTTGAAAACTCAAACTGCCATCCACGCAAAAACGTTACCTTTCCCGCCGCATGGAAAAAAGGAAAGAAAAACGTAAAGTCAGATCCTTCTTTGGGACGCATGAAATACGTGAGATCACCCTGAATGCCGGCGTCCATGGAAAATTCCGCGTTAAAATCATCGCCGTTGTATTTCCCAGACACATAAAAACGACCTTTGTGGTTTTCCCGATCCGTCTCCTCCATAGCCATTTTTTCAATATCGGCGACACGCGGAAAATAGATCCCCTCATCAATATGGATTTTTTCAAGATCGAAAGCAAAAATACGGTTTTTTGAAAACATGATGTCCCAGAAGTTCATGGCAATCTTAAGGCTGCCGATGCTCATGACAGAAGAATTGCCGCCCTCCCGCCTCCACGCGATATCCCCCATATCGGCGCTGGCGTATGGGAAAAAAGTGACCTCTCTGAAATCCCCTATCGTGGCGTTCATACCCGTCAGGCCGGACATAAAATTCTGCGCGCCGCTTTTCAGAGACTCCGAAGACCCGCCCAGCGCCGACAAAACCCACAGACTTAAAAATAAGAAAACCGCGCAAACAAAAACTATATTCAGAAAAATTCCTATCCGCCGGCGTAAAACGGAGGGGGGACTTTTTAATTTTTTCTCGGTATCAAAAAAAAGAACCATTCCTATTCCGCCATCCTGCCGGAATCCACGAGACCCGCTTTTTCAAGCGCTCTGCACAAATCCATTTTCATGCAGATTTTTCTTGTCATCCCACCGCTTTCAACCAGATGAAAAAATATGTCCCGGGATCCGGGGTCATCCGCGGCAGGAAGGGGTACAAGGCGACAGCGGCCGTCTTTTACGCATTGCTTCATCTGCGTCTCGTTCAGAATTTCGCCGCGCGCAATCATCTGGGCCGTCTGTATCATCTTGCCCTGCTCTTCCTCCAGAAGCCCCCATACGTTTACGCCGTACGCGTCATATATGCCCTGGACGCTCCGGCAGCGTTCGGGAATATTTTCTGATTTAAGGACCCCCGTAACGCATTCAGCCCAATAGGCCTTTATATCGCCCGCCTGAAGCGTGACGGCGGGAGGATTCCTCTGCATCCTGCCCGAATTCCCGGCAGAAAATATCAAGATAAGAAAAACGACACACAGGCCGGCGGCGCCCGCAACATACAGAATTTTCTTGTCTTTAAACCGGACAGGAAGTCTTTTCATCATATCCGGATTATACATCCGGAAGCCAGGCAGTTAAACGCCTATATCAGCCAGATGCCGATCTGCAGCCGCCGCGTCAAAACCGAAAGAATCCCATGTCTTTTGCAATTCCTGCGGAAGGGGCGCGGTAAAATCAAGCCTTTTACCACCTTTCGGGTGGGGTAACACAAGGCGGCGCGCATGAAGATGAAGACGGGGACTTAAATCCATGCCTTCAAGCCGGGCAGATGATCCGCCGTATTTTCCATCGCCCATGATCGGGCAACCCAAAACGTCCGCCGCATGGACGCGGATCTGGTGCGTACGCCCCGTGCGCGGCAAAAAGGCTATAAAGGCGGCCTTCTTGCCGGCCCTTTCCATGACAACGAAATCCGTTATGGCCATTTTGCTTTCTTCACCTTCATCCACATACATGCGGTCCTTGTGTTCCCCCGCAGCCTTGGCAAGCGGAGCCTTTACCGTCCCCTCGTCCTGCGCCGGAGCGGGAACGACGACAGCCCAGTAAATTTTCCGCGCGCTGCGGTCATGAAACGATTTTCCGAGACCCCGGACGGATTCCTGCGTCCGCGCGCACAATAGAACCCCCGACGTATCGCGGTCCAGTCTGTGTATCAAACGCGGCCGGCGGTCCTTTTTATCTTTCAGATGTTCAAGCAGGCCGTCTATGTGACGTTCTACGCCGCCGCCGCCCTGCGTGGCGATATCCCCCGGCTTGTTGAGCGCAACGATATCACCGTCATCGTAGATCACCAGCGACCGGATATAATCCGGATCATCCGCCGCGCGCTTCATTCCCTTCGGATCCCGCGCGCCGCGATTTTCAACGGCGGGAATACGCACCTCCTGTCCGGCAGCAAGCCTGCTATCGGTTTTCGATTTTCTTCCGTCGACGCGTATCGCCCCCTTGCGGATAAGCTTCTGCGCCAGGACGTAAGGCACCTCCGGCGCGCGCTTTTTTATCCAGCGGTCGAGCCTCTGCCCATCGTCTTCCTCAGAAACTTTTATGATGCGCTCGCCGCTCATGCGAAAAAGATCCGTACGGCTGCCATGCCGGCATATAAGCCCGCAATCGCAAAGAATACGGAACCAGCCGTATAAAAAGACGCCGAAACCCACGCCCCGCGTTCGGCCAGCATGACGGCATCAAGGGAAAACGCCGAAAAGGTGGTAAATGCGCCAAGCAGCCCCACCGTCAGAAAAGCTCTGATTTCCTGCGGCGGCCCCCATGCCTGCGCAAAAAGGGAAACAAGGACGCCCATAATAAAAGATCCCAACACGTTGGCGGCAAAAATTCCCCATGGGAACCCGCCGCCAAGCCATGCCGTCAGCGCGTTATTAAAGAAGTGACGCAATACCGCGCCCGCCGCGCCGCCGCCCGCAATCGCCAGAATGAGGTTCATAGCCCTATCAGCCTCCCGCCGCTTTTTTATCCCTGATTTT
>JACQIJ010000156.1 GCA_016198545.1 Pseudomonadota bacterium | reverse complement strand
CGCATATGATCAGCCTTCGTTCAGCCCCCACATGAAGCTGCCTCTGGCGGTTTCGTTCCTGTTCCATGTTTCCGTGTTTCTTTTTTCCGTGGCGACGCTGCCGTACATATCCCCTAGAATTGAGGATGTCTCCGATCCCATTCCCGTCGAGATTATCCGCGAAGACGAAAGAGCGACGGATAAAAAGCCTGCGCAGTTCGAGGCAAAGCGGCAGCCGCCGCAGCAAATCGAGAAGCCGCCGGAGAAAATGCCCGATCGCCCGCCGCAGATGACGGCGAAGACGCCGCCAAAGCCGGTTGCGCCCGTGCCGCCGGATGCCGTGCCGCTGCCCTCGAAGGAAAAGACGGCGGAGACAAAGGCCGCGCAGCCGCCGAAACCGGATAAAAGAAAGCCTTTCCTCATTCAGGACAGCCAGCAGGATCAGCAGGAGGAATTCAAATCCCTTCTGAAAAACCTTATGCCCGACCAGCCCGCGCCGCAGGAAAACTCGCAGGCGCAGGACAAGGCAGCGGAATCCTCCCCGCTGGCGCGATTTGCCCAGCAGATGTCGGGGAGCGAGATGGATTCCTTGCGTTCCCAGCTCAGCCGGTGCTGGAAAATGATGTCCGGGGCACGGAATGCCGAGGACCTGGCTGTGGACATAAAGCTGTTCATAAATCCGGATCGCACGATAAGAGATGCGCAGATTGCCGATTCGCTGCGCTATTATGCCGACAGCCACTACCGGGCCGCCGCGGACAGCGCTTTGCGCGCCGTGAGGAATCCCGGTTGCAATCCGCTTGACCTGCCGCCGGATAAATACGAAATGTGGAAGGTCATGACCGTAACTTTTGATCCGAGGGACATGTTGTAATGATGAAAAAACTTTTTGCGCTTCTGGTTCTTTCCCTTCTTGCTTTTCCCGGTTCCGCTTTTGCCGAACTGAAGGTGAACGTCACGCAGGGGACGGTGGAGCCGCTGCCCGTAGCGATTACGAATTTTCATGCTGATCCAAATGCCGACCGCGATATGGCGCAGCAGCTCCCGCAGGTCATCGGCAGCAATCTCGAGCGCACCGGCCTGTTCAAGCCCGTTGATCCGCGCGCCTTCATCCAGGACGCCGCGTCGATGGCCAAGGACGGCCCCCGGTTCGGGGAATGGCGCGCGATCAATGCGCAGGCTCTCGTGACGGGGACAGTTACCGCGGCCCCGGACGGCCGCGCGCGCGTCGAATTTCGCCTGTGGGACGTATTCAGCCAGCAGCAGCTTTCGGGCATGGCCTATACGACGACGAAGCAGAACTGGCGGCGCATCGCGCACATTATTTCCGACGAGATATACAAGCGCCTGACCGGCGAGGACAGCTATTTCGACTCCCGCATCGTCTATATCGCGGAAAGCGGCCCGTTGCAGGGGCGCATCAAGCGCCTGGCGATCATGGATCAGGACGGCTACAACCACCATTACCTTACGGACGGCAAGGCATTGGTGCTGACGCCGCGCTTTTCGCCGAACCAGCAGATGATCGCCTACATGGCTTATTACAACAAGAAGCCGCGGGTGTATCTTTACAACATCGATAACGGGCAGCAGCAGGTTCTGGGCGACTTTCCCGGCATGACGTTCTCGCCGCGCTTTTCACCCGACGGCGGCAAGGTTGTCATGAGCATGTCGCAGGGCGGAAACTCCGAAATTTACGTGATGGATTTGCGCAGCAAGCGGCCTGTCCGCCTGACCAACAATTCCGCCATTGATACGAGTCCCAGCTTTTCGCCCGACGGGCAGCGGGTCGTGTTTGAATCCGACCGCGGAGGGACGCAACAGCTTTATACGATGAACGCCGACGGAACCGATGTCAAACGCATTACTTTCGGGGAGGGACGATATGCCAACCCCGTCTGGTCGCCGCGCGGTGATTTAATCGCCTTTACGCGCCTGTACAGCGGCAAGTTCTATATCGGCGTGATACGCCCGGACGGATCGGGCGAACGCCTGATAACGACGGCATGGCACGTCGAAGGGCCGACATGGTCGCCCAACGGGCGCGTGCTGGCCTATTTCAAGGAAGTGCCATCAGGTCGGGAAGGCAAGCGCGTCCGGCTTTACACGGTCGATCTGACCGGGTTTAACGAGCGCGAAGTTCCTACGCCCGGAGACGCATCGGACCCGGCGTGGTCGCCGCTCAATCCGTAAGTCTTACGGAACTATTTCGGTGCGAACATGCGCGCAAGGGTGGGATTGTTCTGCATTTCGAACCCAATGCTGGCTTCCTCCGACCGGTCTCCTTTGGGCACGAGAGCGGATACCTCGTCGTCGCCCAGCGCGCGGGACAGCAGGTTCGCCATGATTTCAATCCCGCGGATTTTAAACGGCGCTGACAATTCCAGGAATGCCTCTTCGGTCATATCTTCGCTTGTTGCCGCTTGGACGACAATTTGCATGACTTCTCCCACCATTCTTTTCATTTTGATTTCGTCATCGGGCGTGGCGGCCATGATTACTTTTTCTTTCGCCGTCGGCGTGTTTTCGAGGTAAGCCGCAGCCGCTTCGTTAAAGGCGTAAGCGAGTTCGAAGAGCCTTGAGGCGGATGGAATGTTCATTGTCTGTCTCCCGGTTTTACGAGTGTTATATACGCCGCCCTGTCCGGGCGTTACTTATTGTCGTAAGCAAGAGTATGGGGTTTTGCAGGCAATCGCAAGCTGCTTTGGCGGGTCTGTTAACGACTGTTTTGAAAGGGCTTCTTGACGTAACGATTTGTCAGGACAATCATATGTCTTGAAATGCCTCTATGACCTTCCTGTAAGTATTCCGTTTGAAGGGGACGATAAGGTTTAGAACCTCTTCCAGCTTCACCCATTGCCATCTTTGAAATTCCGGCGGGATATGCGCGTTCAGGTTAATATCAGTATCCGTTCCGTTAAAGCGGGCAGCAACCCATGTTTGCTCCTGGCCGCCCCATTTTCCGTCCCATAATTTTCCACGCAGGCGCGGTGGGAGATCGTAACGCAGTTTTTTGTCATATATTTTCAGTATTTCTGCTTTGTCCGTTCCGATTTCTTCGCGCAGTTCGCGGAAAAAAGCGTCCTCGATTTTCTCTCCCTCGTCGATTCCGCCCTGCGGCATTTGCCATGCGCCGGGACTGTCGATTCGTTCGCCGACGAAAACCGCGCGATTTTCATTGAAAAGAACGATACCCACACAGGGGCGGTAGGGAAGTTCGTGACCGGCCATGTCACATCCCCGCTTGCGCGGAAAGAGGAGCCAGGACAAACCCCTTTTCTGCAAGCGTAGCAAGCCAGCGTTCCGTCTCCTGATAGCTGAGAGGCGCGGGGCGGATTGCGCCGGCAGCCGATCCCTGTTCACGGGCTATTTGCTCCAGCCGATCGAATTGAGCGCGGATGGCTTCCGCCGTTTCTGTTTTATCGATCCAGACGTCGATGTTCATATACGGTGCATTCATGCCCAGCGCCATTGTCGCCGGTATTGACCCCGGCATCTCCATGCCGTCGGCAAATCCAAGACCGTGGCCGTAAATGGCGCTCAGGACAGGGCGCATGTCGTTCACCGCGTTCAAAAATATTTGGTCCGGTCCGCCGACAACGCCGACATATCCTGAAATCCGGCCCAGAACGTTGATGACTTTCAGAGCATTTTCATGTTCCGGAGCTCCGATCAGAACCGTATGCGGGCCGGGGTCCGTTTCAGGGAAGTCGGCCGTTTCCATCGGCAGAGTCATCCATATCTCATGTCCCCGCGCGCGCGATTCGTTGACCCACAAATCTGGCGTCAGCGCATAGGGCGACAGGGAGAATGATACTTCCGGAGGCATTTTTCCCAGCGCAACCTCCGTTGCTTTCGCTGACAGGCCCAGATCTACGATAACGATGGAAATAATAGGCTTGTCGGCCGCCTGTTTGTCGAAAGGGCGGCGATATGCCGCGAAGGGTGTCAGCCCATCTTTTTCGCGGATGGCGGGAACCATTCCTTCCGTTGTTTTTGTATAAAGACCCTCTATCGGCGCGGCGGCCAGCCCGCTGCCCAGAAGGCTTATATCGGACGGCAATCCCAAGCCCGGTGCGATGGGCAGGGGCGTTTCATGTTGCTCGCCGGTTGCCCGCGCGGAAGCATCGGCATCCACGATGGCAACTGTTTTGGACACAGTTTCCGCCTGCTGCGCCTTTATCGTATTTTCAGCTGAAAGCCAGAGCCATGCGCCTGTCAGAGCGTAAATGACGGCAACGACGGCCAGCCCTTTTCCAAAAGCGGGGAAGGAAAATTTTTCCGGTGATTCCGGATTATCCATTTCCTCGTTCCGGGGGCGTTGTTCCTCCAGGGCAGCCTCCGCTCACTGTTTACGCGTGCTGTATAGTGAAACGCCGCGGATCAGGTCTATGGCGCGGGAGAGCTGGTAATCTTCCGCCTTTTTCTCGCCGTCCGTTTCTTTGCTGTCTTGGCTTTTTTCATTGGCCTTATCTTCGTTCGGGTTTTTCAGGGCGCCGCGAAGATCGGCTTCGTGAATCCCCGCGGAGGAGATTTTTTCGACTTTGGCCTGTTCGACCTTGATGTCCGGCTCGATGCCCTTTGCCTGAATGGATCGTCCGGACGGCGTGTAGTACCGCGCCGTCGTCAGGCGCATCGCGCCGTGGCCGGGCAGGGGTATGACGGTTTGCACCGATCCCTTGCCGAACGATTGTTCACCCAGAACGATGGCGCGCTTGTGATCTTGCAGCGCGCCGGCCACGATCTCCGAAGCTGAAGCCGATCCGCCGTTGATAATGACGACCAGCGGCAATCCGTCGGCGATATCTCCGGGGGTCGAGTTGTCGCGCTTCGTGTCTTCCTCATGACGCCCGCGGGTGGAGACAATTTCGCCCTTGTCGAGAAAATCATCCGCCACGGCGATGGCCTGGTCCAGAAGGCCGCCGGGATTGTTGCGCAGGTCGATAACGTATCCCAACAGTTTCCCGCCTGCTTTTTCTTTTATCTCCGTGACGGCTTTTCTGACGCCGCTGTCGGTATTCTGGTTGAAGGTTGTTATGCGGATGTATCCGATATCGTTTTCCTTGACCTCATGCTTGACGGCGCTGATTTTTATCACGTCACGTACGAGGGATACCTCAATGGCGTCCGGAACATCCTTGCGGCGTATCGTCAGTTTGATGGATGTGCCGACCTTGCCGCGCATCTTGTCTACGGCCTCGTTCAGCGTCATGCCGATGATCGGCGTATCGTCCAGATGGGTGATGTAATCTCCGGCCTGCACACCGGCGCGGTAGGCAGGCGTATCATCAATGGGCGATACGACTTTAACCACGCCGTTTTCCATCGTGACTTCAATGCCCAACCCGCCGAACTCGCCGCGGGTCTGAACCTGCATTTCTTCGAAATCCTCTTCGTTCAGATAGGATGAGTGCGGGTCGAGCGACATCAGCATGCCGTTTATGGCTGTTTCGACCAGTTGTTTGTCCGGCGTTTCCTCGACATATTGGGCGCGGACGCGCTCGAAAACGTCGCCGAAAAGATTCAACTGCCTGTAGGTTTCGCTTGTGTCGTTCACGGATTTTCCGTTTGATGTCGGCATGCTGCCTGCCGTGCGCTGGTCCTGCTGCGCCGAAGCAGGCACAGACGACATCAGGGCAATAACGATCCCGGCAAAGATTCTTGTACGCAGGGCGGAGATCAGGTATTTCGTTTTCATATTTTTGTTCCTTTAACTTCCTAGGTCCGGCAGGGATATGGCTGGATCGACAGGTTTACCTTTGTAGCGCAGTTCGTAATATAGCGTTGGCGGCCCTCCGCGGGAAGATGCAGAAGGCAATCGGCCAACAGGTTCTCCTGCCGAAAGGCCTTGTCCGGGGCGAACATCGACATTGTTCATGCCTGCAATGAGGCTGTGATAGCCTTTTTTGTGCTCGATAATGGCTATTTGCCCGTAATTTTTGAATTCGCCAGCGTAACGCACTGTGCCTCCAAGGGGGGCCACGGCCAAGGCTCGGGGTTGTGATTCTATGGTAACTCCCTCGCTGGCCGCGCCGATGGCATCCTTTCTGCCAAAAGCGATCGTAATTTTTCCTGTCGCGGGCATGCGCGCCTTGCCGGGGTCGGGCAGGTTTTTTGCCGCAGCCGCTTGCCTGATCCGGGCCGGCGCCGCATTTTTTGTCCGCTCATCGTCTTCTATGCGGGATATCAGGTCGCGCATCGACTTCGCATCATGCGACAGACGGGCCAGTCGCGCTTCCGTTTCCCGGTAGCCGTTGTTGATATCCTTGTACATTCTGTCCCTCTTTGCGGAAAGCGCGCTGATCTCCTTATAGCGCGCTTCAAGGGATGATTTCTGCGCTATGGCTTGCTGTCGCTGTTCATTCAGGTTTTCGTTCAGGGCGACCAGTTTTTCAAGGTCTTCATTTAACAAAGCGGCGCGTTTTTGAATTGTGCCGAGCGTGCCGCGCAAAAGAGTGGCTGTCTGCGCCGCCTGAAGCGGCGCGCCGGGGCGTACAATAAGAGATTCCGGCGGCATGCGCCTTATGCGGGTCAGGATCAGGACCAGTTCCCCCATCGACGCATAGTCGCGGGAAAGCGTCTCTTCGAGGGATATCTTTTCCTGTTCCATATCCCGTATTTTTTCATCTACGGCCTGCAGGACGTGTTCATGATTGCGTACCGCGTCGGCAGCCTTGATGAGTTCGGCCTTTGTTTTCTGCGCCTCCTTTTCGGCCGATTTCAGATCTTTTTCAATGGTTTTGCTCTGCGCCCGCGTTTCTTCAATCTGTTTTTGGATCTCTTCGTATCCCCCATCCTTTTTGCGGGGCAGGGGGGGGGATTGCGCTTCCGCCGGCAGAACAGCCGATGCGGCAAGAACGGAAAGGACCGCGATGATCAAGACGCAATGCCGCACTTTAATTTACTCTCTGTGATACGGGTGGCCGGCCAATATCTGTTTTGCCCTGTATATCTGTTCCATCAGCATAACGCGCGCCATCATATGTGGCCATGTCTGTGCGCCGAACGACAGGACAAGTCCGGCCTTTTGCCGTATCTCCGGGGAAAGGCCGTCTGCTCCGCCGATCAGGAACTGTATATGATTTTGGCCGGATGCGGCCTGTTTGTCCAGCCACGCCGCGAAATCCGCGCTGCTGACGGTTTTCCCTTTTTCATCCAGGACGATCAGATAGGCGCGGGGGTTTATTTTTTCTATAAGCTTTTGCCGCTCCTGCGCGGCATCGCGCCCCGTTATTTCATGCAGGCTGATTTTCCATGGGGATGCGCGTTTCTTGTATTCGTCCCAGAGGTTGCCCAAAGGGCCAGCCTTCATCTTTCCGGCGGCTATGATCTCAATATCAAGCATACACCCGTTTTAAACGGGCATTGTTGCGCGGGCAAGGCGCAATGCTGCGGTTTCGTCGTTATGGTGCCGTCTGTTGTACCACGTGCCGGTTCTTGCCGTTCGCATGGTGATGCGGGGTTTGCCACATGTCTTCGATCTTGTAGAACGATCTGACCTCGGGCCGGAACAGGTGGACGATCACGTCGCCTGCGTCGAGTATGACCCAGTTTCCATGTTCCGTGCCTTCGATTGATGTGTGGGCCATGCCGCGGACTTTGAGCCGTTCCTGGAGTTTTTTGGCCATAGCCGTGACTTGCGTCGTGGAGCGGCCTGATGCCACGATCATATAATCGGCGATCGTTGACTGGCCGCGCAGATCGATGGTTTCAATGTCTTCTGCCTTATCAGCATCCAGCGCTCTTTCGATCATCGCTTTCAGCTGTTCCGGGTTGTGGAACCCGTTTGTGGTTATGTCAAGAATGGTGTACCTCTCTTTGTTGGGCGAGTTATGACATAATAAAAAACGCCCCAATAGGCAACTATTGGCGCGTCTCTGCCTTGTTGTCTGGAAAGCCGGGGCACGGGGACAACGGGACTTCTGTCCGGCGTCACTTACCCCCTCTTTCTATGGTCAAGCCTGAAGCTCTCTCCATACTTCCATTTTACGCTTTTTAGAGAATGTCTGCAACTGAAGGGGCCGGCGCATTGATTAACTATAAGATTAATAATAGAGCATTAACAGTCTGATTTAGAACGAATTTCTTTTGATGATATCTCGACCGCGGGACACTGCATGAGCCAGTATGTATGACCGGGGGAAAGCAACACTTTTTCTGCTTTCTGAAGGTTTTTGTGATTCTGGCTCTGCAGTTTCCGCAAAGGGCAGTCCTTTATCAAAGCCTGGTAAGGAGGGCGGGCAATATGGGCTGTGGCGACAATTTTCAATATGTCCTGCCATCTGTGCCAGAGATGGAATTCATGGGCGATATCCAGCCCGCTCACCCAGATAAGCTCGGTACGGGGCAGGGCCTTTCTCAACGTTATCAGGGTATCGACGGATCGGTTGAAACCCATCTGCCGTTCGATATCCGTAACCATGATTTGCGGGTGGCCGGCGGTCATTTCCCGGCACAGCCGGAACCGTTCCTCATAGGGCATGATCGATGCCTCGTCCTTAAAGGGATTTTGCGGGGCGATAAGCCACCATATGAAATCCAGCTTCAGCATGTGCAGCGCTGTGAGGCTCGCATGCAGGTGCCCCTCATGCGGGGGATTGAATGAGCCGCCGAGCAGTCCGATGCGCATGTCTGCCCATCGCGCGGAGTCGAGAAGGTGGGGGGGGCGGTATGTCATTTCAAACAGATTGAAGCGTGGAACGCCGGAAGTCAAAAGACTTTATCCCAGTTGCTCCGCAACTTGCTTTATGGAGGCATCCACAAGGCGCGCGCTTGTTTTCTCGTCCATTTTCTCCGCGATGATTTTCCGCGTGGCCTTAACGGCCAATTCCGCAGCATAGGCGCGTATTTCGGTTGCCGCGCTTTCCTTGATGCGGCGCAGACGATCTTCAAGTTGCTGTTCCCGGCGTTTCAGGGATTCGGAAAGTTCCGTTTCGGCCTGACGCGTAATTTGTACGGCGTGGGATCTGGCTGTTTCGATGATGGTTCGGGCCTCCTTGGCGGCATCGCGCTGCTTGCGCTGGTACTGGGCCAGCAATTCCTGCGCTTCGATGCGCAGCGTTTCGGCGGCGCTGATTTCCTTGCGTATTTCGCCGATGCGGGCATCCAGCTTGGCTAGGATCGGTCCGCGGCCAAGGCGGAAAAACACGAAAAGAAAAAGGCAGAATGAAATCAATACCCAGAATGTAGCATCGCCAAAGAGTGCCATGTTATGCTGCCTCCTGCCGGTGGAGTGATTGAACAACTGAACGCGCGGTGCCCAGATCCGCCTTGATGCCGATGATTTTTTCGGCGGCCTGGCTGGCTGCTTCCGCCACAATCGTGTCCATTTCCGACATGGCTTTTTTCTTGTCGGCGGTCAGTTGCGATTCAAGGGCGGCAATTTGTTCCAATCCCTTTTCGCGCAAGGCGGCCATTTCCATTTCAGCCTTTTCCTTGACCGTGTTTACGGCTTTTGACATCAGGGATGTCGCTTCCGTCCGGGCGCCGGAAAGCAGGACTTCATAATCCCCTTGCGCTTTTTCGGCATCCTTGCGCAGCCTTTCCGCCGTGTCCAGATCGCTCTGGACCCGTTCGCGCCTGTTTTCGATGACGCCGGAAATTTCCGGCAAAGCTTTGCGGCTGAAATAGAGATACAGGATGGCGAATGTTACGGCGAGCCAGAAAAGCTGGCTTGGGAAAGTTGATGCATCAAGCTGCGGAAGGCCGGGTCCGCCCCCATGCTCGCCGCCGTGAGCGACTGCGTCAGCATGATGCCCGCCGCCATCCTCAGCCGCGAAAGCCATTCCGGCCGTAATGAACCATACGGCGCAAAAAGCCGAGGCGGAAAGCCGGCGGGCTATGGCGGCGGAAGATATCTTCATCTGCGGAACGCTCAGGCCGTGAAGAACAGCAGCGCCCAGGCCACGATGGTGACCAGGCCGAACATCTCGACGAAAGCGAACGTCAGCCAGAATTTCTTTTCCAGTACGTCGCTGGCGTTCGGGTTGCGTCCGACGGCCAGATTGTAGGCTGCGAAAATAAGCCCGAGGCCGATGCCAACGCCCATCAGGGGCAGCAGGACGAGGGCCGATGCCAACAGTTTCATTGCTTCAACTTCCATTTACGTTTCCTTCCTTCGGTTGGTTAAAAAAATCAGTGCGCGATCTCCACGGTATCCTTCAGGTAGATGCAGGCGAGTATTGCGAACACATAAGCCTGAAGCAGCGCGATCAGCAATTCAAAAGCGATCAACGCGGCGTTGACCAGAACAGGCACGGCGCTGGCCGCGACCCCCACCGCGCCCGTTGTGATAAGGGCGACGCTGAATCCGGCAAAAACTTTCAGCATGATATGCCCCGCCATCATGTTGGCGAAAAGACGCACGCTGTGCGTAATAGGCCGCGCGATGTAGGAAATGATCTCAATCGGAACGAGGAACGGATACAGAATTACCGGAACCCCCGCCGGCGCGAACAGACTGAGGAAGTGAACGCCGTGCCGGGCCAGCCCGATAACGACGACGGCCAGGAAAATCATGAACGACAGCGCGGCGGTGACGATGATATGGCTTGTATAGGTGAATGAATAGGGTATCAGGCCCAGAAGATTGCCCATCAGAACCAGCATGAAAATTGTGAAAATGAGAGGAAAATAACGCCTTCCTTCCGGCCCGATGGTACTTTTCACCATGTCGGAGACCATCTGGTAAAACATCTCGACAAGAACCTGCAGCCGGCCAGGGACAAGAGCTTTGCGCCTCATGGCCGTGTTGAACAGTACAAAAGAAACGCCAATGCTGGCCATCATCCACAGCGACGAGTTGGTAAAGGAAACGTCCACCCCCCCTATATTCAGGGGAACGATGGGTTCAATAACAAACTGGTGAAGCGGATCAGCCACTTACTCTTTACTCCTGCCATAATTTCGCCTGTTTTTAGCGTGTTTTGGAAAGAAATGCAATGGTAAATCCGACAGCTCTTTCCCTGAAACGGGCAGGTACAAGAGACTTGATTTCTGGTCATAAACGAGCTTACATTTGCTCGCAATATAGAAATATGGGAGATGAATATGGCAAGGAAAGATAATCTTTCGAAAGTAATTTTTTTGTTTGCGGCGGGCGTCGTATTCGCAGGAGGCGTCGGGTGGCATGCACCTGCTTTCGCGGAAGCCGGTGGTCAGGCTGCGCCTGCGGGAAACAAAAGCCACTGCGCGCCGCCGCCGGCGCAACCGTTCGATCTTTCCCCGTTTGATTCCCGCTCTGTCGCCGAATTCTATCAATCCGTTCCTGCGGACAGGCAGTTTATGTTGTATGGGGACAACGACCATTCCGACCACAGGATCTACGATTATTTTTACACGAAAGAGCATATCGATTATCTGTCGTCGATGGGCGTCGAGGCGATTTTTATTGAGCGCGCGCTTGATACTCAGAAAGGCATCGACGATTTGATTGCGGGTTCCCTGACGCCTGAGGAATTTGCCACGCAATATGATGGCGGGAAATTGTGGGACCGTGAGGGTGCCGAAGAGGCGCGTATGCGTGTTGCCGAGGGCATCATATATGCTGCATCCAGGGGCATAAAATTGCTGTCTGCAAATATATTTACAAAAGGCATCGCTTCTCCTGAGGAGCGCGCCGAGATATACGGCTTTTTTGGCGGCATGTCTGCTGCTTTCGAAAAAGAATGCCCCGGCGCACAATTTATGACACAGGAATTTAATGAGAAATATTGGATTGAAAATATATCCCGTCTGAAAATTACCCCAGAGCGATTTGAGGAGATTATGGGCGAAAGGAGCAACGATTCCGGGCGCGTTGCCTTTATAAAGGAAGCGGCGGGGGGCAAGCGCAGCGTTATTCTATTTGGCAACGGGCACTTTACCGGTGCGCCGAAAAGCATCAAGACTTTGCTGGGCACTGAGAACGTCGTCCATATCAGCATGTTTCCCGAAACAGCCAAGCTGACTCATTATGATTCTGGTAACAACAAGGCGGATTTCCTCTTTTTGACGGGAGAACAGCGTATCTACAAGGTTGGTGATATTCCTTTTTCAGGAAGCGGCGCTGCAAAAAAGCCAGGTGCGCCCACGCCGTAAGTGATTTTTGATGACAATTGTTGTAGGATGCGGCCATGTTTACAGGCATTATACGGATAACTGGCGAAATTACTGAAATTAAGGAAAAAAACCACGCGCGGCGGGTAGTCATCCGTGCGGCGTTGCCGTTGGATGAAATTGAAACAGGCGCATCCGTAGCGTGCGACGGGTGCTGCCTGACAGTGGTAGAAAAGGGATCGGATTGGCTGGCCTTCGATGCGGCGGCCGAAACCCTTTCTAAAACCAATGTGGGGCAGTGGCAAAAAGGCATGCCGGTTAATCTGGAAACATCCCTGCGCGTGGGCGATGAAATGGGCGGGCATATGGTTTCCGGCCATGTCGATGGTCTTGCGACGGTGGAAAGCGTCACGCCGGACGGCGATGCGTGGCGGCTGAAAATTCGTGCGCCGGATGCCCTCGCGCCCTATATCGCGCCAAAAGGGTCTGTTGCGCTGAACGGCATATCGTTGACGGTGAACGAGGTGGAGGGGCCGGTATTCGGCGTCTGCATCATCCCGCATACATGGGCGGTCACGAATATCGGCCGCTGGCGGAAGGGTGATAAGATAAATCTTGAGGTTGATATGCTGGCGCGTTACGTTGCCCGCATTCTGGGGAAAGAAGCTGCATAAATAAAATGACCACAGCCAAAGTTATCAGCCTGAACAAATCCGGCATCGCCACTACCGATGAAATTATCGCGGAGGCGAGGGCTGGGCGCATGTTCATCTTGGTGGATGATGAAAACCGCGAGAACGAGGGCGACCTTATTATCCCCGCCGCGCGCGTGACGCCGGAGTCAATCAACTTCATGGCGCGGTTCGGGCGCGGCCTCATATGTCTGGCGATGGAAGGCGCGATGATCGATCGGCTGCGCCTGCCGATGATGACCGACCGCAATACATCGACTTTCAATACCGCCTTTACGGTTTCCATCGGCGCGAAGGATGGAATCACGACCGGCATTTCCGTCGCCGACCGCGCCCGCACGGTACAGGTGGCAATAGACCCGCGCACCGGGCCGGAAGACGTATCCGTTCCCGGCCATATTTTCCCGTTGCGCGCGCGTCCCGGCGGCGTGCTGGAGCGCGCCGGCCATACGGAGGCTGCCGTCGAGGCGGCGAAGCTGGCCGGGTATTCCGGCGCGGCGGTGATCTGCGAAGTCATGAACGACGACGGCACGATGGCGCGCCTGCCTGAATTGCTGCGCTTTTCCGCGGCGCATGGGATGAAGGTGGGGACGATTGCGGGGATGGTGGATGCCGTGAGGAGACGGCCATGACAAAAGTTCTTATCATCGAGGCGCGCTACTACGCCGAAATCAACGATATGCTGTTGGCGGGTGCGCGAGCCGCGCTGGAAGAAGCGGGCGCTAAATACGATGTGCTGACCGTTCCCGGCGCGCTGGAAATTCCGGCGGTGCTCAAATGGACGCATGATCAATATGACGCATTTATCGTTCTCGGCTGCGTTATACGCGGTGAAACCACGCACTACGACATTGTCTGCAACGAAAGCGCGCGCGGCGTTTACAAGCTTGTCCTGAAGAAGGATATCGCGTTGGGCAACGGCATCCTGACGGTTGAAAACGACGAGCAGGCCTATGCCCGCGCCGACATGAAGCGCAAGAACAAGGGCGGCGAGGCGGCAAAAGCGGCCTTGCATATGCTGGCGTTAAAGCGTAGATATAAGGCCTGAGAGAGGTATATTATGGTTTTCTGGCGCAATAAAAAAAACCAGGGAAAAAATGACGAGGAACGCAAGGATCAGCGCGTTTTGCGCCATTCCCGCGATGCGGATATTGAGCCGCCGACGGAGTACGATTCCGATCTGTCTCCCGACCAGAAGCACAAGATATTCGAAGAAACCGAAATGGAAATTCTCGAGGATATGGAGGATTTTCCGGACGTTCCTGTAAAAAAAAACTAGCGGATTCTGAGCGCGGCGGATGGCTGTCGCGCCTGACCGGCGGTCTTTCGAAATCCACGCAGAAAATCACGCAAGGCATCGGCGACATCCTGACCAAGCGCAGGTTGGATCAGGCTATTCTGGATTCGCTGGAGGATCTCCTGATTACCGCCGACCTCGGCCCGAAGACGGCGGCAAAAATCGTTACGGAATTCGGCGAAGGGCGCTTCGGCAAGGATGTTTCCGAAGACGAGGTGAGAGAGGCGCTGGTGGAAAGCATCGCAAAAATTCTAGAGCCGGTGGCAGGGCCATTGGAGTTTTCAGGGAACATACCCCCCTTCACCGTCCTCGTCTGCGGCGTCAACGGCGCCGGCAAGACGACGACCATCGGCAAGATCGCGCATGATCTGCATGAGCATAAGGGTAAAAAAGTCATGTTGGCGGCCGGGGATACGTTTCGCGCAGCGGCAGTGGAACAGCTTGAAATCTGGGCGCAGCGCAGCGGCGCGTCGTTTGTGAAGAAAGATACCGGCGCGGATGCCGCTGCGCTGGCTTATGAGGCGTATGAGAAGGCACAAAGCGAAAACGCCGATGTGCTCCTGATCGATACGGCGGGACGGCTGCATAATAAGTCGAATCTGATGGCGGAGCTGCAGAAAATTGTCCGCGTCCTTAAAAAGCACGATGAAAGCCTGCCTCACGCCGTGCTGCTGGTTCTGGATGCGACCACGGGCCAGAATGCGCATGAGCAGGTAAGGATTTTCCGTGAAATGGTAAGCGTTACCGGGCTTGTGGTAACAAAGCTGGACGGGTCGGCCAGGGGCGGCGTGGTTGTCAGTCTTGCGGATTCATTCGGCATTCCTATCCACCTGATTGGCGTGGGAGAGCAGATCGGGGATCTGCGGCCTTTCAGGGCCGCTGATTTCGCGCGTTCTCTGACGGGAATGGCGGGCTAAGCCGTTTCCTCAAACAATTCATCCAGCTTGCCGATCAGGGCTGGGGCAAGTTCGTCGGCATCCGCGATGGTCAGGGCCTTTTTGTAATAGCGCGTTACGTCATGCCCTATGCCGATGGCTGTCAGTTCTACGCCGGAATGATCCTCGATCCACGAAATGACGTTGCGCAGATCCTGTTCCAGGATGTTGGAAGGATTCACGGACAGGGTTGAATCGTCCACCGGCGCGCCGTCGGAAATTACCATCAGGATTTTTCGCTGCTCCGGCCTTTGCGCCATGCGGTTATAGGCCCAGGCCAGCGCTTCGCCGTCTATATTCTCCTTCAGAAGCCCTTCCTTCAGCATCAGGCCGAGATTTTTACGCGTCCGCCGCCACGGCGCGTCCGCCCCCTTGTAGATGATGTGGCGCAGGTCGTTCAGGCGTCCCGGATGCGGCGGGCGGTTATTCTGTATCCACAGATCGCGCGCTTTGCCGCCCTTCCATGCGCGCGTGGTGAAGCCCAGAATTTCGCATTTCACGCCGCAGCGTTCCAGCGTCCGGGCCAGAACGTCCGTGCACATGGCGGCGATGGCGATGGGGCGGCCGCGCATCGACCCGGAATTGTCTATCAGGATAGCCACGACCGTGTCGCGGAAGGGCGTGGCGCGTTCCTGCTTGTACACAAGCGGAACGGTCGGGTTGGCGATCATCCGGGCAAGGCGTGCGGGGTCGAGATAACCTTCGTCCAGATCGAATTGCCAGCTGCGCTGCTGCTTCGCCATCAGGCGGCGCTGCAGGCGGTTGGCCAGCTTGGTGGTCAGGCTGTGCAGGCTGGAAAGTTGCTGGTCGAGCATCGCGCGCAACCGTTCCAGTTCCTCCGGGTCGGCCAGCGCGCCGGCGTCCACGATTTCGTCATAGGCCGTCGTGTATATCGTGTAACGGTTGCCGGGGCCGGGGATGTACCCTTCGCGCTGGCGCATCTGCGGCGTTCCAGCATCCTCGCTGTCCGTTTCAGGGTTTGCGCCTTCCGCCTGCATGTCCTCCATGCCCGCGGGGCGGGATTCCGCCTCATCCTGATTTTTCTCCTGCGCCTGCGATTCGGCTTGCTCCGGCTGTTCTTTCTTTTGATCTTTTTCAGCCCGGGAATCCTGCTGCCCGTCGTTTCCTTCCTGTTCTTCGTCGTCTTCGGCTTCGGGCGGCGGGGGATCGTCCGCTTTCATGTCCATCCACCCGATAAGCTTGCGGGACAGGGCGGCGAAAGCCTTCTGGTCGGCCAGCAGCGGCGCCAGAGCCTGAAAACCGTCTCCGCCGAGTTTTTCCTTCAGCCACGGCTGCCAGAGATCCGCGACTTTTGCGGCGGCATCGCCGGGCGTTTCGCCCGACAGCGCAAGGCGCGCCGATATATATAGCGCATCGGACAGGCTGCAATCGTCTTTCGTTGAAATATTGTGATAGCCCATCCGGCGGCAGTAATTTTCCAGCGCGGCGGAAAGATTCTGTTTCACGCCTTCCATCTGCCGCGCGCCCAGCGCCTCGCACCGCGCGCGCTCCAGCGCCTCGAACGCCGCCCCGGCCGTCAGATCCATCGGCGCGTTTTCAAGATGAAGGCGCGGATCGTGATGGCGGACGTGGAGGGCGCGCGTATCCGCCTGACCGCGCAGGCGCGCCGTTTCCTCGGGCGTCAGGTCGCGCCCCGGCACGGGCAGTTTCAGTTTTTTGGGCCGCGCGCCGGACAGGCGTTCCTGCACCGGCCCGTCGGCGGAATAGCTGACCTCAACATCCTTGCGCCGCGCCAGCGCCCGCAACGCCGCGACAGTGGCGGCTTTGAAGTTCTCAAGGAATTTCTGTTCGTTACGGTCGGACATATACGCATTTCAGTATAAGGAAGAATGCTTTAAAAGGCTGGGGATATTTGCTTGCAGTCTTTTACGTCAGGGTGCTGGCACGTTCGGGTTGAAGGAACGGGCGGCACTCGTCATGTGCTCATGTACGTAGTCGCTGATCTGGTTGAAAGGCTTATCGACCAGATCAGGAGCCAGGAAAACGGTCATCCCCAGCAGGGAAAAGCCGATGCCGCAGGCTCCTGCGAATACCTCAAAGGCCGATAATTTCCGTGGTTTTTCCATTATTGCGATAAGATAACCTCTTGCTCCGAAAAAGTCAAATTATCCTAATTATTCAGGGCGCAGACCTGTGGTGCCTGTTTCAATTCAGCTTACCGCCAGCATCCAGCTCCACCCCGAAGCACCTTTGGTAATACTCCGCGACCGTCGGGCGTTCGGCTTCGTCGCATTTGTTCAGGAACGACAGGCGGAAAGCCATGTCGCGGTCCTTGAAGATTTTCGTGTTTTCGATCCAGCTCAAAACTGTGCGCGGGGACATGACGGTTGAGATATCCCCGTTCATGAAGCCGGCGCGGGTCAGGTCGGCGAGGCGCACCATCGCGTCGATGTCCTTGCGGCCCTTGTCGTTGTTCCAGTCCGGGTTTTTTTTCATCATGATTTCCATTTCCTCGTCATGCGGCAGGTAATTGAGCGTGACGAGGATGTTCCAGCGGTCGAGCTGCGCCTGGTTCAGTTGTTGCGATCCGTGATACAGCCCTGTCATATCGCCGAGACCGATCGTGTTCGCCGTGGCGAACAGGCGGAAGGCGGGGTGGGGGCGGATGACCGTGTTCTGGTCGAGCAGGGTCAGGCGTCCGTCTGACTCAAGAACGCGCTGGATGACGAACATCACATCCGGGCGGCCTGCGTCGTATTCATCGAACACGAGGGCAACCGGATTTTGCAGCGCCCACGGAAGCAGGCCTTCCTTATACTGCGTTATCTGCTTGCCTTCCTTCAGCACGATCATGTCCTTGCCCAGCAGATCGATGCGGCTGACGTGGCTGTCCAGGTTGACGCGCACGCACGGCCAGTTGAGGCGCGCGGCGACCTGTTCGATATGTGTGGATTTACCGGTGCCGTGATAACCTTGCACCATCACGCGGCGGTTGTGGGCGAAGCCCGCGAGGATGGCCAGCGTCGTGTCATGGTCGAAGCAATAGGTTCTGTCGACCTGCGGCACGTTGGGGTGTTCCTCTGAAAATCCCGGCACTTTCCAGTCTACGTCCAGCCCGAATGTTTCCCGCACGTCGTATGTGGCGTCGGGGATGGTGGTATAGCGCGGGTGATTCGGCGTAAGCTGCGTGACGTCGAACGAGGCGTTCATTGGTTCGCGGTCAATGTCGTCTGCCATGATTATTTCTTTCCATCTGCGTAAGTGGTTTCGTATTTCTCGCACGCCAGCTTCAATATCGTATACGCCATGTTGATGGATTTCAAAAGTTCTTCGGCCCTGGGGTCGTCCCTGTTGATATCGGGATGGTATTTCTTTACGAGTTCCTTGTATCGCGTCTTTATGGCCGTCATGGCAAGGGGCGGCTCCAGCCCCATGACGGCCATTGCCTGGAATTCCGGCGTATCGCTGTTGATTCCTCCCGTACCGGGCGTGGTTTTCGATGGTTCCTTTTCGGTGTAATGGTATGTCTGCCAGGCTTTGCGGTAGAGAGTGGTTTCAAAGGCCGCCATGCCGTCATACCGGCGCGTGTCGCGGTCCCACAGGGTGCTGCGGACGACATGTCCTTCAATATCTTTTTGAGACATTCCGGAAAAGAAATCCCATGCCCGGTTGTATTCTTCAACATGCTGATAGCAGAACCGGTAATAGTCGCTAAGGCTGCGGCTTTTTGGGGCTTTGTGAACGCCCTCCGCCGCGCAGCCCGGCATATCGCAGCAGCGGGCTGTGTTTTCGGGCGCGCTATCGTCTGCGTACTCGGGTGAAAATGGCTTCAAATGTATCTTGGGCATCCTTTTGTCATTATGGAGCGTATAGCTTGTTGAAACAAGTGTTAAACATATTGTGGGGCCCGCATTATGCTTATTAAGTGTGTTTTTATTTTTACACACTCATTAGTTGCATATTGGGATTTTTTGTGTACTATAGACTGCTGTTAGGTTACATAAATTCTTAAAGTTGTATAGGAGTTGAGTATGGAGAAGGAAAATGGATGCTGCTCCGAATTGAGGAGTACGCTTGTAAGCCGCAACATAACCGTTCTGGGCCGGCGGACGTCGGTAAGGCTGGAACCGGAAATGTGGAATGCCCTGCGGGAAATCGCAAAACGGGAGCAATGCAGGATTCACGATATATGTTCTCTGATACAGATGCGGAAAAACCCGAATACTTCACTGACGGCGGCAATACGCGTTTTCTTAATGCTGTACTACCGCGCAGCGGCGACGGAGGAGGGGCATGTAAAAGCGGCGCATGGAAATTTCAGCAATATGCTCCAGCGCGCCCGCATGCCATTGTCTGTTTTACGCGGGGAAGCTGATGCGCAAGAAACGAAACAGGAAAGTATAATGATGGTTGCTTCCGCTTCTTATGCGGCTGCTCCCATGGAAAGGAACTTCTGATTTCTCTGCCTGAGCAATGTTTCATCGTCCCACGGCATCAGGCGCTGGAGCGCTTTTTCTATCCGGTCGCCGACATTGCGGATGGTTTCCTGCTTTTTACGGTGCGCACCGCCGATAGGCTCAGGGATGATGCCGTCTATCAGTTTCAGTTCCAGCATATCCTGCGCAGTCAGCTTCAGGGCGGCGGCGGCATCGTTCGCATGGGCTGCGCTGCGCCACAGGATGGAGGCGCAACCTTCCGGGGAGATGACCGAATAGATTGAATGCTCCAGCATGTAAACGAGATCAGCCGTGGCAATGGCAATGGCGCCGCCGGATCCGCCTTCGCCGATGACGGTCGATATGATGGGAACATGGATGCGCAGACAGGCCTCGATCGACCGGGCGATGGCTTCCGCCTGACCGCGCTCTTCGGCCCCCACGCCCGGATATGCGCCCGCCGTGTCGACCAGCGTTATGACGGGAAGGCGGAATTGCTGGGCCATATGCATCAGACGCTGCGCCTTGCGGTATCCCTCGGGACGCGCCATGCCGAAATTGTGCCTGATGCGGCTGTCGGTATCGCTGCCCTTTTCCTGGCCCAGAACGACACAGGATATGCCGCGGAATCGGCCGAGTCCGCCGGGCATGGCAAAATCCTCGGCATACAGCCTGTCGCCCGCCAGCGGCGTGAAATCCTGTATCAGTTCGCGCACATAGTCCACGAAATGGGGGCGGTCCTGATGGCGCGCCACCTGCACTTTTTGTTGCGGCGTAAGCTTGCTGTAGGTCTGGATCAGCAGCTTTTCCGCCTTGGACTGCATCCGGCTGATTTCTTCGGCAATGTTTATGCTGTCATGGCTGCCCATATTGCGCAGCTCGGCAATCTTGCCTTCCAGTTCAAGGATCGGTTTTTCGAATTCGAGTTTTGTCACCTAAAAAACTCCTGATGGCGCATAAAAAAATCAGGCAGACATGTTTACCACACTGTCTGCCTGATTTTAAATCTTTTGTCCGTTAAGGATTAGCGGCCCGTGCCGGTCTTGGCCAGCGGGTGCTTTTCCTCGACCGTCTTTTTCGCCTTGTCGCCGACGATATGCGTGTAGATTTGCGTCGTAGCGATATCGGCGTGGCCCAGCATTTTCTGAACGGAGCGGAGGTCCGCGCCGTTGCTGAGGAGGTGGGTCGCGAAAGCGTGCCGCAGGATGTGCGGGCTGACGCGGTTTTCCTCAATGCCGGCTGCTTCGGCCAGGTCCTTCAGGAGCTGGGCAAAACGCTGACGGGTCAGGTGTCCGCTCTCCGACGTGCGGGAGGGGAACAGCCATTGCGCCTGCGTGCCTTTGTCGTCGTGGCCGATGAATTGCTGGCGGACGTCCAGATAGTTCTTGACGGCTTTCTGGGCCGTGTCGGACATCGGGACCATGCGCTCGCGACCGCTTTTGCCGGCAACCATCAGGAACTGCATGTCCTCGCCGATGGCAGACATCGGAAGGCCGACCAGTTCGGAAACGCGCAGGCCCGTGGCATAAAGCATTTCCAGCAGACATACGAGGCGGATGCTATCCGCGCCGCCGCCGTGGGCCGCCGTCTTGATCAGCTGCGAAACTTCGCCTTCGCTGAGCGTTTTCGGCAGCGTACGGGTTTGTTTCGGGCTTTCGATCGTCGTGGTAGGGTCGTCCTTGCGAATATTCTCCGACACGATGTAGCGGTAGAACTGACGCAGCGCAGACAGGCGGCGCGCAACGGTGCGCGTGGCGATCTGGTTGCGGTTTTTGCCTTTTACATGGATCTTGTTGCCGAGATCTTCAAGGTACGTCTTGATCTCGCTCGTTGAAGCATCAACGACCTCTTTCTTAAACTTGTCACGCAGATACAGACTGAAATCAGCCAAATCGCGCCAGTAAGCCTGACGCGTGTTCATCGCTGCTCCGCGCTCTGCGGTCAGCATATCCAGAAACGAATCGACCAAAGGATGCAACTTTGGTTTCGGCATTGCTGGACGACCTGGTCTTGCCATTTTCTTTCTCCTTTATTTTTTTTCACTCAGGCCCAGAGCGACTTCCTTGGTTAACTCCCGGGCCTCATCGGTTAACCCCACTGTTTTTAGACCATCCACCGCTTCCCGAAGAAATCCTGCGTGAAGTTTTGCAGGAGGGACTTCGCGGAGAGCAGCGGCACTTAACAAAACGACCTCTCCCAGACGCCTGTTATCGCGTGCATTCCTGAGGCTGTCAATCAAGCTGTCAGAAGGCATTACATAACCTGAATCAAGAGTCAAGTCAACATTTTTTTCATAAACACTGCTATCGGTATAAT
>JACQIJ010000159.1 GCA_016198545.1 Pseudomonadota bacterium | reverse complement strand
CGCGGCATCCATGCGGACAAAGCCCGCCCTGTCGGCCTTGAAGAACTCCCTTGCCTCGGCAACGGATTTCACATCGAAGATATGCCCCGTCATAAAAGAACGGGCGCGCTCGAACAGCCCTTTCTGAATCTCATCGAGAACGCCCTGCACCTTATTCACAAATTCATCCGCGCCGCAGGTTTCCTTGGAATCTTTGCCGATATCGCGGCGGACATGCGTGACCTGTCCGGCCACGGCTTCGCGTGCGCCGATCTCGACGCGCAGCGGTACGCCTTTTTTAATCGCATCCCACATCTTGTCGGGCGTACGGCGGTCGGTGGCATCCAGATGAACGCGGATTCTCTTCTTTTTCAACTTCATCGCCAGCGCCTCGCAGGCCACCATGACCTTCCCTGCGTCATCGTCCCGGATAACGGGTAAAATTACGACCTGATGCGGCGCGACTTTCGGCGGCATAATCATGCCGTCGTCATCGCCGTGGGACATGATGAGCCCGCCGACGGAACGCGTCGAAAGCCCCCATGACGTCGTATAGGCATGATGCTGCTGCCCGTCGCGACCCTGAAACTGGATATTGCAGGAATGTGCGAAATTCTGGCCCAGATCGTGCGAAGTGCAGGATTGCAGCGCCTTGCCGTCCTGCATCATCGACTCATAAGTGTATGTATTGTTCGCGCCGGGGAATCGCTCCTCCGGCGTCTTTTCGCCCGGAAGGCCGGGAACGGCCATAAATTCTTCGTAAAAGCGCTGGTAAATCTTCAGCATTTTCAACGCATCCTCATGCGCCTCTTCCGGCGTTTCGAAGGCATTGTGCCCTTCCTGCCATAAAAATTCCGTCGTGCGCAGAAACATGCGCGGGCGCATTTCCCACCGCATCACGTTGCACCACTGGTTCAGCTTTAAAGGCAAATCGCGGTAGGACTGCACCCACTTGCTCATGGAATCGCCGATGATCGTCTCCGACGTCGGGCGGATGATAAAAGGCTCCTCAAGTTTTGAATCGGGCGCGGGTATCAAATCGCCCTTCGGCCCCTTTTCCAGCCTGTGGTGCGTGACCACGGCGCATTCCTTGGCGAATCCCTCCACATGCTCGGCCTCGCGGCTGATGAAACTAAGGGGGATCAGAAGCGGAAAATAGGCATTCTGCACGCCCGCATCTTTAATCATGTCATCAAGAGCCCGCTGAATATTCTCCCACAACGCGTATCCATAGGGCTTGATGACCATGCAGCCGCGCACGGGCGCGTTCTCCGCCATGTCAGCCGCCTTGATGACGCTCTGATACCACTCGGGAAAATTTTCCTCCCGCGTTGGAGAAATCGCCGTTTTCGAATTTTTCCTCTGATCCATTTTTTGCGCCTGCGCTGTCATTCGTCAATGCCCCTCGCCCCAGATTATATCTTCATCGGCTTTTTTTTCAGGCTGGCCAACCAGCGTCTCCGGCTCCTTTTTCGCCGCCTGCGGGACAGGATCGCCCGCGCAGAACGCCTGCGTCTGCGCGCTCATATCCTGACCGTTATACAATACCCTGCCGTCGGTATAAACCTCAATCATTCCCATATTGGCGTCAAATTGCGTCCCCGCAGGCAGCGGCAAATTCAACGCCTGCGCCAAATCCACATTCACGGGAAAGGTAATCCGCGACGGCAGAAATGAAGACGAAGAAGCGTTGATATCGGCCGGCGCGACCGGATTGCCGCGCACATCCACGCCCGGCTGATAGGCGGCAGGGGGAGCCGCATTGATATGCTTCCAGAACTGGCACAATGCAGCATCTCCCTGCGCATAAGCCGGTGTGCAAAAGAAAAATAAAAAAGCAAAAATGGTTTTTCTCACGGCCTTGTATCCTCCGCCATCATGGTTCCGGCAATCTGCCTGAAATCTATGATATCGGCTTTTATAAGAATAAAAAGAAAAACCCACAGCATCGCTGCAACCACTGTGGTAATCAAAAACTTCTTTTTCAGGTTGGGGATATCCGGCGCGCTGTGAACCTGCCCCGGCACAAGATTTTCCGCCATCCGGTTTCCCCACGGCAGGACGGCAAACAGGGCCGTCCACCAGATTAAAAGATACGCGATGATGCCCGTAAACCAGTCCATACCTATATCCTGACAATATGAACAGTCGTTTTCGGCTTCATATTCAAAAGCCCGTTGATATAGCGGCGCATGCCGATGCGTACTTCTTCCTGCACCAGCGTATCACTGGCGCGCTGATCACGGGATAAATCCTCAAGAATGTCCTCGCACTCTATCTTCATGTCCGCGATCACACGCGCATCCTTTTTATCATCGGGATCGAAGAGGCCCATCGTGCTGACCTGCGGCGGCGCAGCCAGGTCCCCGCGCCGGTCAAGCACGATCGTGACGTGGATCGTTCCGGTGTACTGAAGCTTGCGCCGCTCCACGATGGCGACGTGATCGGAAGGCAGCACACGCCGCTGCTCCACGGCCAGAAGCCCGGTTTCAACCTCCCCCACGATTTCCGGCCTGCCGGACAGGCGGATAACCGATCCGTTGCGCGGAACGATGACATTTTCAATCTGGCACGAACGGGCAAAGTCGGCCTGCGCCTCAAGATTTGCCCTTTCGCCGTGAACCGGGATGACCAGCGCAGGCCGCGCCCAGTGGTACATGTCGGCCAGTTCATCCTGGCACGGATGTCCGGAAACATGGATTTTATGATGCGTACTGTGCCAGCTTACGACCCGTACACCGGCATCGACGAGGTTGTTACAGACTTCGTTGATATGCGCCTCGTTCCCCGGGATGGGCCGCGCGGAAAAGACGACCGTATCCCCGCGCCTGAATTTTATGCCTTCGTAATCGCCGCGGGCGATGCGTGCCAGCGCGGCGCGGGCTTCGCCCTGCGACCCCGTCACGGCCAGAACGATTTTTTCAGGCGGCAGATCGTCAATATCCTCAAAATCCAGAAACGGCGGAACGTCGCCCAAGTAGCCGCAATCGCGCGCGGATGCGGACATCGAATGCAGGGAACGGCCGACAAGCGCGACATGCCGCCCGTGCGCCCGCGCCGCGCGGCAGATGCTGCGCAGCCTGCCGATATTCGAGGCGAACATGGTGACGGCGATGCGGCCCTCGATCTCCCCGAACAGGGCCGTTAGCCCCTTCTCCACATCGGACTCCGAACCCGACCGGCCCGGAACGCCCGCGTTCGTGGAATCGCCGATATAGGCCATGATGCCCCTGTCGCCAAATTCCTTTATGGACTTTTCATCCGTCGGGCCGTTGATGACGGGCGACGGATCGAGGTTCCAGTCGCCGCTGTGCAGGATGCGCCCGGCTTTCGTTTCCACGACGACGGCGACGGTATCCGGTATGGAGTGCGCCACATGCACGAAATGCATCGTGAACGGCCCGGCCTTGACCTTGTCGCCCGCATTGACCTCGGTAATGACGGCGTCGCGGCATTCCGGAGACTCGCTGAATTTCCGGCGCAGAACGGAGGCGGTAAAAGGCGTGCACCAGATGGGGCATTTCAGGCGCGGCCACAAATAAGGCAGCGCGCCGACATGGTCCTCATGCGCGTGCGTGACGACAAGCCCCGCAAGATCATCGCGCCTGTCCTCCAGGAACTGCGGATCGGGCAGCAGGATGTCGATGCCCGGATAGCGTTCATCGGCAAAGCCGATGCCGAAATCGATGGCCAGCCACTGCCCCTTATGGGCGTACAGATTGAAATTGACGCCGAACTGCTCGCTTCCGCCGAGGGGGAGGAAGTAAAGTTCCTTCGAATCAAGATTTAAATTTTTCACTAAGCTGCTTTCTTTGGCCTGGATTGGGATTGAGAGACATATAAGAGCCCCCGCAAGGTCAGGTCGGAATCCACTTTTTCAATGGCGGGTATATCGGCGGCAAAAAGCGACGCCAACCCGCCCGTAGCGACGATGCGCGGCTTTTCGCCCGTTTCCTCGATTGTTTTCCAGAGTATTTTTTCGATCAGCCCGACATAGCCCCAGTAAATACCGGACTGCATGGCCGTCACCGTGCTGTTGCCAAGGACGGTCGGCGGCTTTTTGATGGCGATGCGCGGCAGTTGCGCGGCGGCCTGGTACAATGCCTCCGCGGACAGGTTCGGGCCGGGCGCGATCGCACCGCCGCAATATTCTCCCCTGCCGTTGACGACATCGAACGTCGTCGCCGTACCGAAATCTATGACGATGACGGGCGCGCCGTAATCGCGGATCGCGGCGGCGGCGTTCAAAAGCCGGTCGGCCCCCGCTTCTTCAGGCCGCGGCAGATTGACCTTGATGCCGATATTGTCCGCCGTGGCCATCAGCGGTTCACAGCCGAACGAATCCCGGCACAGTTTACTCAGGTTGAAGTTCGCGTCCGGCACAACCGAGCCAATGACGGCATCCTTGACGGCAGAGAATTTCAGGCCGGCCTGTTCGAAAAGCTGGTAAAGCCATGAAGCGTATTCGTCCGCCGTGCGGCCCGCGTTCGTCTGGCAGCGCCAGGAATGCAAAAGTCTTTCCCCTTCATAAAGGGCGAAAACGACATTCGTATTTCCGGCATCGATGGCAAGAAGCATGGTCACTCAAAAAAGACATCGCCCGTATTGACGGTCTTTTCCTTTCCGCCGGAAAGACTTAGCACCAATGCGCCGGTTTTGTCCAAATCTTTGAAAATCCCTTCCGTTTCGGAATCCGGCTGCCTCACCTTTATTTTTCCTCCCAGCCCATGCGCCTGGGACAGCCAACTTTCGCGGATATCGGAAAAGCCCTGCATTTTCCAGTGGTTATAATGGGCCTTCAGATGCGATAGCACGATATCCCGGAAGGGATGGACGGGAATCTGCCTGCCCTTGCCGACTTCCTGCAAACAAACGGCCCCTTCGGGCGCGGACATGATATTGACCCCGATCCCGGCGGCCAGCCAGTTAACCATCCCCCCTGCCATTCCGCTTTCCAGCAGGATTCCCGCGCATTTTTTGCCGTCTATCAGGATATCGTTAGGCCACTTCAGGGTTTTTTTATGATCTTTTTTGACGACTTCATCCATCGCGGCGGAAACGGCAACGGCAACGACGAACGATAATTGTCCGGCAATCGCGGCCGCGCATTGGGGGCGGAGAAGAGCGGACATGTAAAGCCCGCCCATCGGGGACGTCCATTCCCGGCCGTGGCGACCCCTGCCCTTCGTCTGGGTCAGGCATTGCACGACCGTTCCTTCGGGCAGGCCTTCCTCCCCCAGTTCCTTGACGTAGTCCTGCGTCGAGGGGAGCTGGGCGTAGGTGTGGACTTTCCAGCCTTCTGCGGCGGCGGGAATCATCCGGCGAACAGCGCGGCCGCCGCGTTACGGCTGGTCTCGACCAGCGTATCGGGCGAAAAGATAAAAAACAGGACGAATGCAATGCTCAAAAACACGACGGCGCGCAGCGAAAATCCGAGATCGCTGTCGAGCGCATCAAGCGGGTCGTCAAAAAACATCACTTTGATAACGCGCAGGTAGTAGTACGCCGCGACGACGGAACAAAGAACTCCCAGTACAGCCAGAACATAAAACTGCGATGCTATCGCCGCCTGAAAGATAAACAGCTTGCCAAAAAACCCGGCAAGGGGCGGAATGCCGCTCATCGAAAACATGAGGAACGCGAGCGTCCACGCCATCAGCGGATTGGTGCGGGACAGGCCGGATAAATCCTCAATATCCTCATAGGCGCGACCGCCGCGGCGCATGGACAGAACGATGCCGAACGTGCCGGCTGCCATGATCATGTAAATAGCCAGATACAGAATGACTGCGCCCATACCCGAAGCCGTGCCCGCGGCAACGCCCACCAGCGCATAACCCATATTGCCGATGGAGCTATATGCCAGAAGGCGCTTGATATTGTTCTGAACAAGGCCCGCAAACGCGCCGACCGCCATTGAGGCCAGCGAGAGAACCCAGACGACCTGCTGCCATTCAGGCATAATCGAACCAAACGGTTCCGTCAGCAGGCGCATCAGCAACCCCATCGCCGCGATTTTCGGAACGATCGCGAAAAGGGCCGTTACCGAAGTCGGCGCACCCTCATATACATCGGGCGTCCACATATGGAAGGGAACCGCCGAAACCTTGAAGGCAAGTCCGACAAGCAAAAATACAAGACCGATGACAAGACCCGCTCCTGCCTTGCCCCCCGCAAGCGCGTGGCTTATGGCATCAAAGCCAAGCGCGCCAGTGTAGCCGTAAACCAGCGACGCCCCGAACAGGAGCATCCCGGATGCCAGCGCGCCGAGAACAAAGTATTTCATGCCCGCTTCCGACGACTTTGAGTGATTGCGGCGGAAGGCGGCAAGAACATAGAGACTAAGAGACTGAAGCTCCAGCCCCACATACATGGCCAGCAGGTTATGCGCCGAAACCATCAGCATCATGCCAAGCCCGGCAAAAACGATAAGAATGGGATATTCGAAGCGATCTATTTCCTCCTGCTCGAGATAGCGTACGGAAAGCGCTACGGCCGCCATCAGGCCGAGAAGAATAAGAAGCTTCATAAAACCGGCGAAATGATCCATTACGAACATGCCATTCATTACCGGCGCGCTGTCCCAATTCACGCCCAGAAGCATCATAAGGGCCAGCGCAAAGCCGCCGATCGCCACGCGACACAGGCTGCGGGCAGCCCCCTCGCTCTGCGAAAGTCCGGCCAGCACCATAACCATGCCCAGCATGACCAGAAAAAGTTCAGGCAGGGCAGGGCTCAGCGAGGCCCATGAGAATACGGGCATCATGGGAAAATTCCTCCTTCATCGTCGCCGGCGGCGGGCTCAACGGCGGCAATGCCGTTGGCTTTGTTATACAGGGCCAGCATACGCTCCGCCGATGGAGAGACGCGGTCCATCACGTAATTCGGAAAGACGCCCAGAACCAGAACAAGCAGAACAAGCGGCGCGAAAATCGCCGCTTCGCGCATTCCGATATCCGGCATTGCGGCGGCATCCCCGTTATCCTGCGGCCCGAATACCACGCGGCGGTACAAAACCAGCATATAGGCTGCGCCCAGAACGATGCCCGTCGTCGAAAGCGCGGCATAGAGTGCGTTGACCTTGAACGCGCCCAGCAGGGACAGAAATTCGCCTACAAAGCCCGACGTCCCCGGCAACCCGACGGATCCCAGCATGAAAATCATGAAAACGGTGGCATATTTCGGCATGTTCTTCACAAGCCCGCCGTAACGCCCAATATCGCGCGTGTGCAGCCTGTCGTAAACGACGCCGACGCAAAGAAAAAGCGCGCCCGAGATAATCCCGTGGCTGATCATCTGAAACACGCCGCCCTGCACGCCCTGTGCCGTCGCCGTAAAAATGCCGAGCGTCACAAACCCCATGTGCGCCACCGACGAATAGGCAATCAGCTTTTTCATGTCGTCCTGCACCAGGGCCACAAGCGATGTATAGATAATGGCAATAATAGACAGCCAGTAGACCATGCCCGCGAAATATGCACTGGCTTCCGGAAGCATCGGCAGGGAAAAACGTAGAAATCCATACCCGCCCATTTTCAGCAAAACGCCCGCCAGAATGACGGATCCCGCCGTGGGCGCCTCGACGTGCGCATCGGGGAGCCAGGTATGCACCGGCCACATCGGCATCTTGACGGCAAAGCTGGCGAAGAAAGCCAGCCACAGCCACATCTGCAGATCGCGCGCCACCGGATTTTCCAGCAGCACGGCGATATCCGTCGTTCCCGCCTTGAAATACAGCGTCAGCAGCGCAAGCAGCATCAACACGGAGCCAAACAGCGTATAAAGAAAAAACTTGAAAGCCGAATAAACCCGTCGCGGCCCCCCCCATACGCCGATGATGATGAACATCGGTATCAGAACGCCCTCGAAAAATACGTAGAACAGAACCGTATCCAGCGCGCAGAACGTGCCAATCATAAAAGTTTCCAGTACAAGGAAGGCTATCATGTATTCCTTGACGCGATCCTTGATGGATTCCCAACTGGCCAATATGCACAGCGGCGTCAGAAATGCCGACAGAACAATAAAAAATATCGAGATGCCATCCACACCGAGGTGATATGAAATGCCCAGCGCCGGAAACCAGTCTGTTTTCTCTACAAACTGAAATTCCGCTTCAGCCTTATTGAATCGCGACAACGCAAACAAGGAAAGAAGAAACGTAAAGCCCGAAGCGTAAAGTGCGGAAAAACGCGCATTGCGCGCCACGAGCGCGGCATCCCCTCTTATGCTAAAAATAAACAACGCCCCCACCAGAGGCAAAAACGTCATAAGGCTGAGAATGGGAAAGCCGATCATCTCCTAAAACCCCGCACGCAGGAAAAACCATGTCACGATCCCAAACAGGCCCGCCACCATCGCAAATGCATAATGATACAGGCAGCCGGTCTGCAGCCGCCCGATGCCGCTGGCCACACGCTGCGACCAGGCGGCGATGCCGTCCGGCCCGTAACCGTCTATGATTTGCTTGTCGCCTTTAAGCGAAAACGCGCGGCCGATGCGCCACGCATTGCGGACGAACAAAGTTTCATACAGTTCATCGAAATACCACTTGTGGAAGAACAGGCGATGAAGCGGCCCAGCCACAGCGGCGATCCGCGTGGCAACGCCGGCCCGTTTGATATATAAGACCCATGCAAGAAAAATACCCAGCACCCCCATAAACGTGGGGAGAAGCTTCACCCATTCCGGAACGTGGTGCGCGGCGGCAAGTGTATCATGCTCCGGCAAGACTTTCAGGCTCTCGCCCCAGAACCCGAAGCGGTTCCAGATATTCTCTTCATGCTCTTCTTCCACCACTGGCGCCTCAACCTCGCGCTCGATTTCGATTTCATGGCTTATTATCTGCAGCCCTTCATGTCCGCCCGTATCCCCGGCAACGAACGGCTCATAGAAAAGCGCGCCAGCGAAAATCGCCCCTGTCGCTAATATAATGAGGGACGAAATCATGACAGGCGGCGATTCATGAACGTGCGCCATCACATGCTCGTCCGCGCGCGGCGCGCCGTGGAATGTCATGAATATCAACCGCCACGAATAAAACGCCGTCATCAGGGCTGCGGCAATACCCATCCAGTAAGCGAACTCTCCTGCGCCGCTATGGGCCGCGAAGGCCGATTCAAGGATAATGTCCTTGGAATAGTAACCGGCGAAGAACGGTATACCCGCAAGAGCGAGCGAACCTATCCACATTAAAACGTAGGTGGTCGGGATCAGCTTCCAGATGCCACCCATGTTACGCATATCCTGTTCATCGGACATGGCGTGAATGACGGAACCCGCGCCCAGGAACAGCAGCGCCTTGAAGAAAGCATGCGTCATAAGGTGGAAAATCGCCGCGCCGTAGGCGGATACGCCGAGCGCAAAAAACATGTAGCCGAGCTGGCTCATCGTCGAATAGGCAATGACGCGCTTTATATCGAACTGCGTCAGGCCGATCGTCGCCGCAACAAACGCCGTAAGCGCGCCGACGACCGTGACAACCTCCAGAGCAAAGGGCGCGTATTCAAACACAGGCGACATGCGCGCAACCAGAAAAACACCCGCCGTCACCATCGTCGCGGCATGGATCAGGGCGGATACGGGCGTCGGCCCCTCCATCGCATCCGGCAGCCATGTATGAAGCCCCAGCTGCGCCGACTTCCCACATGCGCCGATGAACAGCAGCAGGCATATAAGAGTTAGCGCATGCACGGAATGGCCCATGAACATGAAATTGACTTCCGCAAGCTCAGGCGCCTTTTCGAACATGGCATCGAACTGCACAGACCCGAAGATCACGAAAGCGGACATCACGCCCAGCGCAAGGCCGAAATCGCCCATCCTGTTGACGATGAACGCCTTCACGGCGGCCGCGTTCGCGGAATGCTTGTGGTTCCAGAAACCGATCAAAAGATAGGACGCGACGCCCACACCTTCCCAACCAAAAAACAGCTGCAACAGGTTGTCGGATGTCACCAGCATGAGCATGGCGAACGTGAACAGGGAAAGGTAGGACATAAACCTCGCCCTGCACGAGTCATGAGCCATGTAACCGATGGAATAGAAATGGACGCAGGCCGAAACGATATTGACGACGCATATCATCACGGCGGCAAGCTGATCCACGCGCAAGGCCCAGTTCACGCTAAAATCGCCCGCCGTCATCCACGTTGCAAGCTGTATTGTGCGCGGATCGCTGTCGAAAACCACATCAAAAAAGAGAACAACCGAAACAAAGGCGGCAACCGACATGCCGGCGCAGGTTACGAACTGCGCGCCCCTGTCGCCCATCTGCTTCCCGAACAGGAAAGCCAGCAGGAAACCAAGCAATGGCGTAAATACGGCAAGTATTTCCATAATCTAGCTCATCTCCGCTGTAGGAGGCGCGCCTGATTTAATCACATGAGAAGCCACGGGTACGCCGTTAAAATGCAGCGGGAACTTCTGAGCCTCTTCGTCGGTCAGATCGCGGCGAAATAAAACCACGTAACCGTAGGCTCCGCGATCCTCGTCATTGATCTTATGCAACGTCGCAATTTCAGCGCGCGCGACGGCCGAAGCGAAGTTCTCCCACAAAAATATTTTGAAGTCCCTGAAGTTCTCCGCGGTTTCATCAAACATCGCCATTATCTCAACCTTTCATCGTCGAAATATCTTCCACCGCTATGGTCCCCCGGTTCCGGAAGAAGACAACCAGTATGGCCAGGCCGATAGCCGCCTCCGCCGCCGCAACGGTCAGGATGAACATTGAAAACACCTGTCCCGCCAAGTCATGCATAAACGATGAAAAGGCTACAAAATTGATATTCACCGCCAGCAGCATCAATTCTATCGACATCAGAATGACGATTACGTTCTTACGGTTCAGGAATATCCCGAATACCCCCAGCGTAAACAGGATGGCAGCAACCGCAAGATAATGGGTTAGGCCGATTGTCATGCGCCGCTCCCCGATGACACTTTTTTGATTTCAAGCACGTCCGACGGTTTGCGCCGGTTCTGTTCCGCGACTTTCTGCCGCCGCACGTCGGGACGGCAGCGGTGCGTCAGTACGATGGCTCCGATCATCGCCACAAACAGAATCAGCCCCGAAACCTGAAACGCGAACAGATAGTCGGTATAAATGATGCGTCCCAGCGCCTCGGTATTTTCAATCGCCGTGCTTTCAGCCGTTATCACCGGCGTGCGTTCTGGCCATGCCCGATAAAGCGTAAACAACTCGACAAGAAGGACAAGGCCTATGCCCAGCCCCAACGGGACATATTGCATTGCGCCGCGGCGCAGATCCTGAAAACTGATATCCAGCATCATCACCACGAACAGGAACAGAACGGCTACCGCGCCGACATAGACAATGACGAGGATGAGCGCGATGAATTCCGCGCCCAGAAGGACGAAAAGCCCCGCGGCGCTAAAAAAACAGGCGATGAGGAAAAGCACTGAATGGACAGGATTGCGTGCGCAGATAACGGCCAGCGCGCAGGCGGTAAGAACGGATGCGAAAAGGTAAAATGCGGCGACCTGGATCATAACTCTGGCTGGCTGAATCAGTTTATATAACAGTCCACACCCTTCTAATATGTTCAGGCAAATGGCGCAAGCCGGTTTACCCCTTCATGCACCGCATCTTTAGCATTGATTTTTCAAAAGAATCCATCAAAATGGGATCAGGGTTCAGAGAGTCTTTTACACACACGAAAAAGGATCAAGCCGTGAAGAACAAACTTGTTGCCGTTGTCGCAGTAGCGGTTTTGGCTAGCGCAACCGCTTCGCCGGTTGCCGCACAGGATAAATTTTCCGTAGGTGTCGGATATTATGACATATTAGACGATGGTAACCCGGCGACAGATCTGCGGGCCGAGTATCGTTGGGATGACCCCCTGCTCCTGCAGATAAAACCCTTTGTCGGAGTCGAAGGGACGACAGATGGCGGCCTTTATGGCCTTGGCGGCCTGTATATGGACTGGGGCGTTGCGCCGCATTGGTATCTGACCCCCAGCTTTGGCGCAGGATTGTACAGCGACGGCGACGGCAAGGATCTGGGCCATATCATTGAATTCCGTTCACAGATTGAGCTGGCCTACGAATTCGACAACGCGCACCGCGTATCGGTCGGATTCGGACATATATCAAACGCCAGTCTCGGCGACGACAACCCCGGAACGGAGATCCTCAACCTCTATTACCACCTGCCGGTGGACTGGATGAGCGGGCAGTAAAACCCGGCTGAAATTCAGCGGTACGGCGCGTCAGCGGCGAGGTTCGCGGCAATCTGCGCTTCCCAACGGTCGCCGTTTTCAAGCAGCTTTTCCTTGTTGTAGAAAAGCTCCTCCCGCGTTTCGGTGGCAAATTCGAAGTTCGGCCCCTCGACGATGGCGTCCACAGGGCAGGCTTCCTGGCACAGGCCGCAATAGATGCACTTGGTCATGTCAATATCGTAACGCGTGGTGCGACGGCTGCCGTCTTCGCGCGGTTCGGCCTCGATGGTGATCGCCAGCGCCGGGCAGATCGCTTCGCACAGTTTGCAGGCAATGCAGCGCTCTTCACCATTGGGATATCGGCGCAGCGCGTGCTCGCCGCGAAAACGAGGCGATATCGGCCCCTTTTCATACGGATAATTGATCGTGACTTTCGGACGGAACATGTAACGGAAGGTCAGGCTCATCCCTTTCAGGATCTCCTGCAACATGAATGAACGCGCGACGTAATCGAAACTCATCTCTCACCTACCCCGGCAACGCATCGAACATCATCAGGCATCCGGCCGTAACGACAACCCAGATCAGCGTGAAGGGCAGGAAGATTTTCCAGCCCAGCCGCATCAACTGGTCGTAACGGTAGCGCGGGAACGTCCCCCGCGCCCAGATGAAGAAAAACAATATAAGGCAGGTCTTCAGCCCGAACCAGACCACCCCCGGCACGAACGAAAGCGATTCCATCCCGAACGGGGGCAGCCACCCGCCCAAAAACAGGATCGTCGCCATCGCGCTCATCAAAATCATGTTGGCGTATTCGCCGAGGAAGAACAGCGCGAAGGTCATCGCCGAATATTCGACCATGAACCCGCCGGACAGCTCCGACTCCCCTTCCGGCAGGTCGAAGGGCGAACGGTTGGTTTCGGCCAAGATAGACACAAGAAACACGATGAACATCGGAAACAACAGAACCTGCACCGGCCACGGCCGCGGCGTCATGACAATTTCAGTGAGGTTCAGAGACCCTGTCGCCAGCAGAACGCACACGATAACAAGGCCCATCGACACTTCATACGACACCATCTGCGACGCCGAACGCAGCCCGCCGAGGAACGCGTAACGCGAATTCGACGCCCACCCGGCCATGATGACGCCATAAACGCCCATCGAAGAAATCGCAAACAGGTAAAGTATGCCAACATTGATGTCGGCCAGAACCATGCCCAGATCGAACGGGATCACCGCCCACGCCACCAGCGCGAGCGTGAACAGCATAATCGGCGCGAACAGGAACACGACGCGGTGCGCTTGCGCCGGGATAATTGTTTCCTTGGAGAACAACTTCAGGCCATCCGCAATCGGCTGCAGCAGCCCGAACGGCCCGACCGTCATCGGCCCCTGCCGTTTCTGCATCGCGCCCAAAACTTTCCTTTCCGCGTATGTCAGATACGCTACGCCAAACAACACGACGCCGATGATGACGCCGATTTTTACCGCCATCCACGCGGCGTCGAGGCCGTATGTTTTAACCAGATCAATCATTCAGCCGCTTCCCGTACAGAAAGCCATTCACCCACCACCGCCTGCAAATCGGGCGGGGTGAAGTCCGGGCCCTTTAAAATCTTGCCGTCTTCCGGGCGGCGGATCGGCTTGCCGTCTGCGCCCAGCTTGGACATGTTCGAGCGCTGCACTTCCGCAAACGCCGTGTACTTTATTTCGTGCAGGCCGAGCGACAAATACGCCCCATCGAGAACGTATTGCAGGTCGGTCAGCGCGTCCAGCGCGCCCACAGCATCGCCATTGCCCAGCGCTTCTTTCAATTCATCCAGCTCCTCCTGCAAAAGATTGATGCGAAGCTGGTTGGTCTTCGCATCAGACAGATCGGGCCTGTCCTTCACCGGCAGGCCATATGTTTCGTGGAATATCCGGACGCCTTCGAGTGTATCGATTTTCATGAATCCCCCTTGCAGGAGGTATTTAAGCATAGGCTTATAGACGAAACCAGACGACTTCTTCCATTATCATAATTTATCCAGCCAGCCTGCCACGGGTTCCCATACGCTCTTTTCCGCATTGTGGCCGGACATCATGCCGATATGTCCGATGTCCGGCTTCAAAACAGCGGCGCAAGGCAGGCACTCTGCCATCGCCAGCGACGACTCCGCGGGCACAAGGCGATCCCGGGCCGAGGCCACGACCAGTGACGGGATATTTATAGCCGCCAAATCAACCGCGCGCGTTCCGATTTTCCATGTTCCACGCCCTGTCCTGTTGTCGCCGAACCAGTCGGCAAGGCATGAACGGCCCATCTCTCCCGGCAAATCAACGCCGTCATTCAGCCAGTCCTCCACGGCGACAAACAGGCGCGCTGCCTCGCCCTCCTGATCCATTGCAGCGAACTTCGCGAATTTTTTTACGGTTCTGTCGCCATTAACGGCTGCAAAGACGGACTGTATCCAGTCCACCGGCAGCGCCCCGTCCGCGCCTATCATCCGGAGCGCGGCAGGCGTGCCTGCGCGCGCATGATCGGTCAGAACGCGGTCGCCGGCATGGAAGTCCCACGGACTGGCCAGAAAGACAGCCGACCGCAGGGGTGTCGGGTCAATCGCCGCCGCCGCAGCCAGCAGCGTGCCTCCCATGCAGTAACCGATGGCATGAACCTCCCCGTTGCTTTTTTCCGCCGCAAAATGCATCGCTGGGAGAAGCCCTTCCATTACGATGCTTTCCATACTTTTCAGTCCGATATCCTTTGCCGGATTGCCCCAGTCAAGGAGGAAGACATCAAATCCGCTTTCCGCCAGCCAGCGCGCAAACGATTTGTCAGGCAACAGATCAAGAATATAGGAACGGTTGATCATGGACGGGACGATTACAACAGCGCTCTTTTTCTTTTTATTTTTTCTTTT
>JACQIJ010000168.1 GCA_016198545.1 Pseudomonadota bacterium | reverse complement strand
GCGCACGACCCATAGGCCACTATCCATACCTATACTTTCAATCCGGCCTATGCCGGCCAGCGTATCGCCTACAGCTACGGCATAAACCTCGCTTTCGCCTTTTTTGGCGACGATGGCCTTGTCAGGCTGGGCGGATTTCAGCACCCACGAGGACGAAAGCGGCGCGGATTCCGCTGGGCTTTCCCGGTCGCCGGATACCGCCGTATTTTTGGGGGGCGAAGCGGCGGATGAAGTTCTTTTTTCCATTTTATCGATCCGCGCAGACATTTTTTCAATCGCGGCCGTTTTTCCATCCTGCACGAGAGCAAGCGTCCGTTCCATCTGATCCATGCGCTCGAGCAATCCATCCATGCGCGCCACCATTTCCGACATATCCTGGCTTTTGTCCGTCCCGCCGGAAGCCGTTCTGGCAACGCTGCCATCCAGTCCGCCGTCCTGCCGCTTAAAATCATCCGTCCTCCGCGGGAGCGGCGTCAGCGCCCCCGGATCCTCAGGCGTGGAAACGCTGGATTCCGCCTGTTCCAGAGGCGCCGGCATCGGCGGCATTGAATCCGGTTCCACGACCTGCGGCATCAGTCTCGATCCGGAAGACTGGCTGTCGGCATATTCCTCGAATTCAACCTGTCCGCGCATGGTCTCAACGTCAGACAGGGACGACGGGTCGCCCAGAAAGCCCGAAGAGGGCGGCTTGCTCGCCTGTTCGATCGCGGCTCTTTTCGCCTCTTTGTCCTGCGGCGGAGAAGTGATGGATGATTGCTCGGGCAAAGCGTAACCAGGAGCTGGAGCAGGCGCCTGCGACATTACGGAATCCGTATCGACAGCGCCCCTTGGCGGAAGCGCCGCGGATTTTTGCTGCTGCTGCGGCTGAGAGGACCCGCCGCCAAACTGGAGAAATAACACCGCGACAACCGCGACAATGCCGCCGCCGATGGCGACGATACTGAACAAAGAAGATTTCTTTTTTTTCAAAGGCGCGCGCATTTCGCTATCCGTGCCCGAATCCTCCAAATCATCCCACTCCTCGCCGCTGATATCTTCATCGGCGAAGGCATCGCCTTCAATCTCCAGATCAGAATCTTCTTCGGAAAAATCCTCAGCCATCTCTTATATTCCGTTTGCGCTAGTTTCTAAAACACTCTTGTTTAGATATAATCCGGTGCCCCTGGTCAAATCAACCCCCGCGCCGGCATCCTTCAGTTCTGGATGGATGTTTCATCCGTAACGGGTTCGACAAACAGAATGCCCATGGGCGTTCCGGCCTCAACCCGCACAAGGGGCTTGATCTGCTGCGCCCTGTCATCCAGTATGTCGCCTATTTTCTGGGCTGCCTTTTCAACCCCCTTGGCGACCTCTTCTCTTGTATTCAGATCCTCTTCGCTTGAAGTGACGTTTTCGCCGCTGACTGAGATGGATGTTCCGCCCGTATCGGCGATAGCCTCTCCCATCCCTTCGATAAAGGAAGCGGCCGCCGGAAGAATGACGCGGCTGAAATAGCGGTTGTCTATATCCGTCACCAGTCCCGGCGTCGTCGTTTGCGGATCCAAAGCAAGGGCATCGATGGAGTGACCGACGCCATCGATAACTATCGTGTTGAATTTTAAAACCAGATATTCATCGTTTTCAACGGTGAACGTCCCCAGCATACGGCTTCCGGACAAAGGGCCGCTGACGATCTGGGCCAGAATCGGACCGGGCGTATCCGAGTTAGCTTCCGTCAGAAGTTGTGCGTATTCGACGGTTCCGGCGGGAATAATAATGTTTACAATCTGTTCCTCCTGCTGACCGGTGCCGGACGCCCCCTCTGCCCCATCCGCTTCTTCCGGCTGTTCTAAAATGCTCTCGTCGGCGATTTTCAGATACTCAGGCCCCTTCAGCTGCTTTGACTGCAGGATAGATTCCATCTGTTGCCGCATGGCGTCAGCCAGCGAATTTATGGCATCGACGTTCGGATCGGTTTCCGGGAGATCCTTGGGCGCCGGTCTGTTGCGGCGCTGGCGCTCTTCCTGCAGCCGCCGCCAGCGCTCCAGCGGATCTTCCGCATCTCCCAGCGCATCGCCGGCCGGAACCCGGCCCACCGGCGGGCTGATCGGCGTCGGCAAAGCGCTCGTACCCTTTCTCATCGCCTCCTCGACCGCCTGCACGTTCGACTCCTCAACGGCTTCCCGGTATTTTTCGCTGGCCCCTTCCGTCGCCGGAACTTCGGTAACATCGGAAGATCCTTTTACAACCGATCTGCCTGTCGGTTTTTCATTGCCGCCAAACAATATGACGACCAGAACAATCGTTATGAAAGCGCCTAGAACCATTCCAATCTTGACAAGAGGGTTACTCCTGACAAGATTGCCGAAACTGCCGTCGCCCCCCGCGCCACCCTCGAAATCCTCCAGAAGCGGGGAATCCTCTCCCGCGATCCCCGGACCCCTATCGTTACCTTCTATCGGTTTATCGTCATCGGCCATAAAACATCACTCTCCCGAAGCCAGCCTGGCTCTTACCATCTGACCCTGATCGGACAAAAGCAAAACAGGCGCGTCAGAGACCATATAAACTTTCATCCCGTCGGCAGACGACACGGATTTCGCCCAACCCGGCGACAGCAGCGTAAGAGGCGTGCGCACATAAACTTGCTGATTCATTCTGTATGCCGTCGTTCTTGAATCCGCGCCGGCGACATCCATTTTTTCCGCGCCGTCGGGAACGACTCCGTCCAGTATGTTCTGCAAAACGGAATCGCCGGCAACCAGGGTCAGCCCACCCTCGATCAGGGGAGCCGACGCATAGGGGCCAAAATCGGGAATGCGCGCGTCATAGCGATATTGCACTACATCCCTGTGCGCGCGCAAAACGAACGTGACGGGCGTCGTCAGTTTGAGAAGGCGTATCGATATGTTGCCGTAAGCAAAATCGGACATAGGCGTAATGCGGATGACGTGGCCGCCTTCTTCCGGCTGCACCATTTCAAAATTGCCGGCCCATGAAATATCCTGTATCGGCCACGGCTTTCCCGTGGCATCCAGCAAACTGAGCGTCGTTACATGGCCGGCGGCAACCTTGATTTCCGGAGGCTGCGCGCCGGGATCGAGTGAAACCGTTTCCAGAGCCACTTCCGGTTTCGGGTAGGGGTAGACGGGAACCTCCACAGCATGCTGCACCTTGTCGTATTGGTTCAAAAGAGTGCGGACGTCACTGGGGTTCAGCGGCAAAAGACCCGTTATGGCGGCGTCGAAAGCGCGATCGTGAATGTCCTTTTTTACTTCTTCCGGCGTTTTCGGGACCGCGACGGGCGGCGGCGCAAAAGGATCGAAAGCGGCATCTTTATCCTCCGCATCCAGATTCATTCCCGGCGAACGAAAGGGCGAAAACTGATCCTCCGGCAAAGCATCCTCATCATCTTCAGCTTCAACGGGAAGAGACAGAATGCTCGCCTCCGCCTGCGTATCCGGAGATGTCTGCGCCAGAGCGGGAGCGCACGCGAAAAACGCCGCAAGGACGGAAATAAAAATCCCGGCGCGCCAGTCGTTCATTCCCTGCTTCAAACCAAAAACCCTCATGCACGGACCCCAAATCCGCAAAATCCTACCTCGGCACCGCAATCCATTGCTCGATCCCGACGCCGCTTGCGCTTTCAAGACGGGAGACGCGGACAACGACAAGCGTCACCAAAAGATTGTCCGCGCGCGTCTTGGAACCCGATTGATAAGTCAGAATCATCGGCAATTGCACAACCCACTGGTAGCGGCCCTGTACAATTCCTTCCGATTCAAGAACCGGCGCGCCCTGCGGCGCCGCCGTGACAACCTGCTGGTTCGTTTCAACCATCTCTATGATACGCGAACGCTGCAGGGCCTGCGTAAAGCTTTCCCATCCCTTGGGCGTGAAGTTCCGGGAGGATTCCTGAAGGCGGCGGCGGTAATCGTTGAAACCAAACGTCATCACTTCCGTGGCCGCCTGCGCCACCCACGACATGAGAGCCGGTGTGCTCAGGTTCGGCTCACTCAGCGCCACCATCGGCACGAGGCGGCCGTCTTCCGTCGTCGCAAAATAACGGTTTTCCGGCTGGTGAACATGTATTAGGAAAAACATGGCCAGAATCAGGCCTATTATGATAAATCCCTGAATGACGGCCAACCTAAGAATGGAGCGATAACCGTCCCGGTAGAATTCGTTCCTTACGACAACGGTGCCCAGGCCGCTTAAATCGCCGCCCTCCTCCACAGGCCGCTGCTGCGCGGCCCCAGGCCTGTTGCCCGCAGCCGCAGAATTGCGCGCCGCAGCAAAACGGCGCGGATTCAGTTTCCCGCCTATGCCGGACGGGGGCTTCTTCCCTGATTTTTCGTCGGTCATGCCGTCAAACGCCTCATGAAAGGAACGGGACGAAAACCCAAACCATTATAATATCTATCAGATGGCCCTGTTAATACAAAGCGATAAAAAATCGTTATACATCCTTTCCTTAACTCCCGCCCCTCCTCCGAAAAAGGCATTTTTTGTACTTTGCGCCGATGGATATGATAAAATGTAATGTGTGCTAGGTTGCGGCGTAGTGCGGGGAAAATAGAAAATGCATGAACTGCCAGAACCTTCGGGACGCCGTTTTGCGGCGTTTGTCGGCGCGTCTTTGCGGCGCGCCGCAAAGGTTGTTTTATGCATTGCGCTTGTTTTCAGCATCGTCACGGCAATGCCACCATCTAAAAACGCCGGCGCACAGGTAGGTTGCGACAACCTTTGCGCCTGCGAGGCGGTCTTCGGCATTACGACCATAATATTCGCGGTCCTGATGCACCAGACGACGCGCAACTGGGTCGAAATCCAGTTCGAGCTTCACCGCGAAATCTTCATGATCGAATATTTCTTCTACGAATTCTTGATGAAGAGCATGATGCTGATGGATACCCAGCTTACATCCGCCGCGATGATGCAGGTCGCCATGATCGGCGGATTCTTCGATGCCTCGCAGCAACTGAAATCCCAGCGCCTGATGCAGCAACTTGCCGCGCAGGCGCACCGCGATTACCACCCCTCCATGGATATGTGCGCCTTGGGCACGGCGGCGCGCAAACTGGGCGCGGCCAGCGCCCATATCGATGCCAATGCCGCCGTCGTCTCCGCGCACCAGCGCGCACGCCAGCTGCACACCGGCGGCGTCATCGGCACGGAAGGATCGGCCAGCGACAAGAGAGGCCGCATGATGGCGATCATCGGCATGTATTGCGACATCAACGACAATAATAACGAAGACGCCATCCCCGGCGACGGCCTGGAGCCGTTGTGCGGAGCCGCGCAGCCCGGCGGAAGCCTTGCCGCCTTCAACGAAGACATGTCCGTATCGCTGCGCGGCGACAAGCCAAGAGAGGAAATGTCCGTAATCAGCGGCATATACCCCGAAAAATTCACCGGACTTGTCAGCAATCTTTTTGCACCTGACCTGATACCGCCGATCCCCGAAGCCCTGATCATGCCGGCGGCAAGCGATCCCTTTAAGAACGAGGGCAACAGGCAGACCCTTCTTGACATCCGCGCCATCGCCGCGAAGCGCAGCGTCGCCGAATATTCGTTCAGTTCGGTTGCCGCATCCAAAATGGAAGGGTCGGCAGAATCGGATGCGCCGCTTTACATGGCGACCATCATTGAACTGATCGGCAAACAGCCGACGGGCGCGCAAGGGACATCGGCGCAGGCCGCCGCCGATTTTATCGGTCAGGCCCCTTCCTACCACGCCATCATGGACGTCCTTACCAAGAAGATATATTTCGACCAGAATTTCTATGTCGGGCTGTACGACACGCCCGCGAACGTCGCGCGCAAGGGCGCCGCAATGCGCGCGATTGCGCTGATGCAGAACATGGACATGCTGAAAAGCCAGCTGAGAAAGGAAATGTCCCTGTCGGTGGCGGTCGAACTTGAAATCGACAAGCTGCAGGAAAAAATAGACAACAGGCTGAAAGGGCTGACAACCGAAGGGGAGCCGCGGAGGTAATCGTGACGGAAGAAAAAACAGGACGCAAAAAAGGAAGGGATCGCAGGTTTCTGCGCGCGCTTCTTTGCGCGCTGTCCGTTTTTTGCATCGTCACGGCGAAGCCGGCGCCCGCGCACGCGGGATTTGCCGTCTCCGGACTTTGCGCCGTGATACCGCCCAATCCTCTCCTTTCTTGCGAAAAAATTATAGAGAAAATCATCGGAAAAGAAATATCGGACATTCTTACCAAGCCGGCAAGCCTGGCTTGCGGCGCCGCGGGCGGCGGACCCGCAAGCAAAGCCTGCGACAAGATTACCAAAAACATGGGAAACTACAAACCCTGCACCGACTGCGCCTGTCAAGGAGAGGCCGAGGCGGTTCCCGGCACGAAGAAATTCATCCACGAGCAGCACCTTGAAACGCGCAAGCATATCGAGGAAGAATTCGACGATATGGAAGAATGGCTCTTGAGCGAAGTCGTTCCGACCGGTCTCGACGATATCCCTGGCAAGGGCGTCTTCTGGGAGTACATATACGAACCCCTGATGCGCGCGACCCATCAATTAACGACTGTCGCCATGCACCAGATGGTCATGGTCGGAGCTTTTCTGGACGCAAAGCAGCAGCTTGAAGTGCAACGGATGTTCCATGAACTGGCGGCGCGTGCGCACAAGGACTACCGCCCCAGCATGACGATGTGTATGTTCGGCACGAATATACGCAGCCTTGCGGGAGCCGAACGCCGCGTGGATATTACCACGGCCGCGCTGGGCCGGTGGGCGCAGCACCGGCATCTGGGCACTGCCAATGCCAGCGCTGCAGAGGGGCCGGGAACGGATCAGCGCAACAGGCTGTCGCAGTTCCGGGACCGCTACTGCGACGTTCATGACAACAATAACGGCTATATGCTGCTGTGCGGGGGGGGCAGCGCATCAAGCCTGACCGTCAACAAGGATATCGACTTCGCGCGCACGACGGGCATGGGAAGCTACACCCTGACCCTCAACCTCGATTTTACGGACGGCGCACTGACGGATGACGAGCAGGATGTCATTGCGCTCGCCTCGAACCTTTACGATCACAATGTTTTCTTCCGCATCCCGGAAACGAATTTTGATCAGGATATAAACAAGCAGTACTTCCTTGATGTGCGGTCGATTGCCGCCAAGCGCAGCGTGGCGGAACATTCGTATTTCAGCGTCGCCGGCCTGAAATCGCTGGGCCAGGACACCACGGAAGCCGCGGAAACGCCGCAATATATGCGGCTGCTCCTGGAAGCGATAGGGACAGACCCTCTGGATATCCCCAGGATACTGGGCGGGCTGGGAGACGGCGGAACGCCGAACGATAACCGCCCCAGCTATTACGCGCAGATGGAGATCCTGACAAAAAAAATCTTCCAGAATCCGAATTTCTACGCGGATATGTATGAATCCCCCGCGAATACGGCGCGGCGGAAAGTGGCCCTGCAGGCCATATCCCTGATGCAGGATTTCGACACGCTGCAAAGCCACCTGCGCACGGAAGTGATGCTGTCGGTCATTCTGGAGATGGAGCTTATCAAGATCCAACGCAGCGTGCAGAACAGGATCAACGGCCTGATCAGCCAGGGCAGAGCAAGGTTGTAGGAATGAAGAAGCATGTAAGAAACAATAAACCCGGAAATAAAACGACGCCGAGAAGCGCAATCGCCTCTCTGGCGCTGATCTTTTCCCTTTCCCTCTTTGGCCCCCCCGCGAAAGCCCTGGATCTGGCAGGGCTGGCCAGGAGTCTGTGCGACAACAAATGCGCCTGCACGATCGATGCGCATACGATCATACGGGACTTCATACTGGAAGAGCACGATGAAACCCGTAAATTCATAACGGATGAATTCAAGAAACATCAAATATGGCTGGTTCTCGATTTCTGGCGCGACTTTGTCCGCGTGGCCATGATGAGCATCACGCAGGATTTGACGGTCGTCGGCATGCATCAGATGGCCATGATCGGCGCATTCTTCGATGCCGCGCAGCAACTGGATGTGCAGCGCCTGATGCACGAAAAGACAGCTGAGGCGCACAGGGATTATCATCCCGCGCACGATATGTGCGTCATAGGCACGGCCGCCCGCGGGCTGGCCGCCACGAACCGCCGCGGCGAGGCAAACGCCATCGACTTGTCGGCGCACATGATTCAGCGGCAGCTCGGCAACCTCAATGGCAATGCGGCGGATGGCAAGAACATGGACCGCCGCGGCCGCCTTCTGCAATATCAGAACAAGTTCTGCAACCCGATGGACAATAACAACGGCCTGGGATCCGTCTGCAGCGGCGGCGTCGTAATCCCGCAGCGCAACCGCGATATCGATTACCCCTATCTTCTGGGCGATATACGCCGCACTTCCGAATACAACCTGCAAAATACGACGCTGGCCGATACGGGCGATGTATTCGTAGACAATGAGGAAGCTCTTCTCGCCCTGTCCAATTATTTATACGGCCATAATGTCCCCGAACGCCTGACCGAGCCGGTCATCGCCGTCGAAAAAAACCAGGACGACTATCTGGACGTGCGTTCGGTCGTCGCCAAGCGCAGCGTTGCGCAAAACTCCTTCAATGCGATTGCGGGCATGAGGGGAATGGGAAGCGAGGCCTCGGCGGAGGTCTCCCCTTACGTCGCCGTCGTGCTTGAGTATATGGGCGTTTCGGCCGACGATGCAGCGTTCATGATAGGCGCGAACCCCAGCTATTACGCCCTGCTGGAAACGGTTGCGCAGAAAATATACCAGGATCCCGAATTCTTCACGAACCTGTACGACAAGCCCGCGAACGTCGCGCGCAAGGATGTCGCGATGCAGGCCATAGGCCTGATGGTGGACCGCGATCAGTTCCGCAGCGAGCTGCGCACGGAAGCGCTTCTGGCCGTGATGCTGGAACTCGAGATTATCAAGTTCCAGGATTCCGTGCAGAACCGCATCAACTGGATGGATGAGAGGAGCAAGGAAAACTGATGCCCGGACGGGATATAAAAAGTTTTCTTGAAAAAAACGCCCGCGTCCTGCGCGGCGGAATCCTTTTGCTGGCCGCCTTGGGCTGCCTGTTCGTTTTTTCGCAACGGGGTCATGCCGAGGATGAAACTGCGGTTACGAGCAGCAGCTGCGGGTCTGTCCTGAGCTGCCTCAGCATCCTGTTGGGGCAGGTTCAATGCGCCTGCAACTGCCCCATCGCAAATCACGGGACGATCCAGTCCCTGATTTTCAGGGAACATATGAGAACCATGTATTACTTCGGGCTGTCCGTCCCCGCTGACATTGCGGGCGCCCTTTTGGCCGCTCTCCCTGCGCCCCCCAGCATACCGTTTCTGGATAAGGGACTGGATTTTTTAAAGGGCGTTCTTGGCGATCTTCTTGGCAATGTTCTCAATGGCCTGCTTGCCGCTTTTGGATCCAACCTGCCGATTGGCCTGGGCGGCGTGCCGGTACTAACCGCGTTTATCAACCCGCCACCGCCGGATACCGATCCGGTCGCCGTCTATCCCTTCGATCCGCCCGCCGGTGAGTTTTACAAGGAGGGTGCGAACCGGATTTTCAAATACCAGAACTGGATGATAGACGTTTTCTTCCGTTCCTACGTCAATCAGCTCTTTGAAACAATTACGCAGCAGATGACATCCGTCATGATGCATCAGGCCGTCATGATCGGCGCGATGATGGACGCGAAAAACCAGCTGGAGACGCAGGCATTGATGCAACGCCTCGTCGCGCGGGCGCATAAGGATTACCACCCCAGCATGGGCATGTGCGAATTCGGCACTATCATAATGAGCATGGGCCCGTCCGACAACCGGATGGCGCTGGCCAAAGGCGTCATGGACGAAGGCCTGCTGAAAAGACAGCTGGGCAACCGGAACATCAATGCCTCCGAAGGCAAGGCGCTGGACCGCAAAGGACGGCTCAGCCTTTTCAAATGGCGTTTTTGCTTCGACCCCGATAACAACCGCATCGACGGCAAGGTTTTCACCGGGCTTGGCCTTGTCTGCGATCCCGCGGAAGCAGGCGTTTTCCCAAACCCGTTCCCGGATCGATATCTTGACCAGGAAACCGACTTCACGAACTCGGTGGCGCTGAAACGCACGATTCTATATGAGCCGGGATGGACGGATTATTGCATAAACGGCCTGGGCAGGCCTCCCCAGGACTGCATATTCGAAGACGATCACGCGATGTATGCCATGAGCGAACTTCTCTACGGACACGACGTATTCGACGGCGTGCCGTCTGCGCTGCTGGTAAATGAAGACAACTGGGACGAATATCTGGACATGCGGTCCGTTATCGCCAAGCGCGCCGTCGCGGCGGAACCATTCCACAGCATCGTCGGCCTGAAATCCTTTGGCACCGGGGAAGACCCCGCGGCACCGGGCAGTCAGAGAGATTCTTATATTACCCAGAGCCGGTACATAGTCCCCATATTCGAAAGTCTGGGCATGACGCCAAGCGAAACCGCAACATATCTGGGATCGAACCCCAGCTACATGGCGTTCCTTGAGGTCATGTCGAAAAAAATGTATCAGCGTCCGCAGTTTTACACGGAACTTTACGATACCCCGGCGAATATCGAGCGCAAAAGCGTGGCCATGCAGGCCATATCGCTGATACTCGATCGCGACATCTATGAAAGCTATTTGCGCAGCGAATCTGTTATGGCGCTTATTCTGGAAGCCAAACTGGAGGACGCCCAGAAACAGGTTGAAAACAAGGTAAACTCCATTTCTTCGGCAAGGCATCAATAGACGGAAAAGATTATGACGGATGTTTTGAGAAATATACTGAGCAAGGCAAGCAGGGCGGCGGGCGGAAGCCTGCGCCTTTTACTGCTCGTCGCGATCATCGCAGGATTTTATTTGACTCCTGTCGCAAAAACATACGCCGCGCATAAAGGAACGGACGGCGCGCTGGACGATCCGGCGCATGTGGCCTTGCTTAAAAACATAATCATAGAGACCTGGCTTCCGGCGTATAATCTTATGACCCAGCAGTTCACCGTGGCCATGATGCACCAGATGGTCATGCTGGGCGCTTTTTTCGACGCCAAACAGCAGCTGGAAACGCAAACCCTGATGCAGCAGATGATGGCCGAGGCGCACAAGGACTACCACCCCAGCATGCAGATGTGCCGCATCGGTACGAACACGCGCAGCCTGACCGCGAGCGAAGCGCGCTACCGCGCCAACACCCAGACCATCGAGGCAGGCCTGATGCAGCGGGAGACGCTGTCGGCCAATGCGCCGACATCCGCCGGGCCCGACAGCGACAAACGCAGCCGTTTGCAAAAATTCGCTGATACGTACTGCGATATCCGCGACAACAATAACCAGCTCGCGCCCATCTGCGGCAATTCCGGCGGGCCGGATACGCGCGTAAACAAGGATGTCGATTATACCCGCATGATTGAAAACACCCTTACGCTGGACATTAACTTCGTGGAACCTCCCTTTGCCCCGGCAACGGACGATGAGGAGGACGTCATGTCCCTTGCCTACAATCTGTTCGCGCACGACACCTTCACCCGCATTCCCGAGCGTCACCTGATGCAGGACTACGGGAAGGATGAGTTGCTGGACACGCGCTCCGTTCATGCGATGCGCAGCGTCGTCTTCAACAGCTATGCCCATATCGTCGGCATGCGCGCGCGCGGATCGGAAGAGGAGGGGCAGGTCGGCCCGTTCATGAAAAGCATTCTCGTGGAAATGGGCGTTCCGGAAGCGGAAGTGAATCTCTTTCTCGGAAAATTTCCGAGCTATTTCGCGCAGATGGAAGTGCTGACCAAAAAACTGTACCAAAACCCGACTTTCTTTACGCAATTATATGAAAAGCCGGCCAACGTTGACCGCATTGGCGCATCCATGCAGGCCATAAAGCTGATGCAGGACCGCGACCGGTTTGAATCGGCCCTGCGCCGTGAAATGCTTATTTCGCTGATACTGGAGCTGAAACTGCGCGAAGAGCAAAAGAACATCAGCAACAATATTCTGACTTCCGTTTCCAGCTTTCTGGGCGACCCCGTCCAATAAAAACTGGCATTTGCCTTGCATTTCATGATTCCCGAGGCTCCGTAAGGGGCAGGAAATATTCATGAAAGGCTGGGAATTATGGCCGTAAGCAGTCTCGATGCCGCCCTTTCGGGCCTGCGCATAGCGCAGCAACAGCTTGATGTTATTGCCAATAACGTCGCCAACGTCGGCACGCCCGGCTTTACCCGGAAAATTTTGCCGCAGGGAACGCTTGTCCTGAACGGGCAATCGGCCGGGGTTCTGGCCGACAATATTATACGTAAAGTAAATCTGGATGTGGAACGCAATCTGTGGACACAAATAAGCAAAATAAGTTTCCTTGATATCCAGGCGGGATATCTAAACCAGATACAGCAATTCCACGGCCCGCCCGATCTGGAAGTATCCGTGGCTGCCGAACTGGCCGAGCTGCGCGACAAGTTTGCGGCACTGGCCGACAGCCCCGAAGACCACTTCCTGCAACGGTCAACCGTCGATCAGGCATCCCTTGTCGCGCGCAAAATCAACGACCTTTCGAATCTGTTTACCCAGATTCGCAACGATGCGCAGGATGAAATGGCGGTTGCCATTCAAAGGGTGAACTCAACACTGGAACAAATCGCCGATCTGAACAAGCAAATCAAACTGACCAAAATCGGCGGTCGTACGACCGCCGCCCTTGAGGACCAGCGCGACACGGCCATCAAGAATCTCGCGGAAGAAATCGAGGTGTCTTTCTTCACCCGCGCCGACGGCGTTCTGGTCGTCCAGACATCGCAGGGCGTGCAGCTGGCCGACGAACGGGCGGAAACCGTGTTTTTTGACCCCACACTCCTTGGCCCGACCAGCTTTTACCCTTCAGGGGCGCGCGGAATATTCGTAGGCGGCGATCCCGCATCGAACCCGACCGCCATAGAAATAACCGGCGTCGACCTGAACGGCCGCATAGGCGCTCTCATTGACGTGCGCGACAACCTGATGCCGCAGCAACAGGCCATGATCGACGAACTTGCCCACAAGCTTGCCCTGCGCTTCGAAGCGCAGGGACTGCGCCTGTTCACCGACGCCAGCGGCACGATACCGGCGGATACGCCGCCGAATCCGTCCATTCCGACGCCCGTCACGTATGTCGGGTTTTCCTCTATCATCCGGATTAATGACGCCATTCTGGCTGACAATTCGATTATCCAGCGCGGAACCACGGCAACCGACCTGCCCGTGCAAACAGGATCCAACGAAGTCATTCAAAGAATTGTAGAGTTTACATTCGGGGACACCAACTACCAGGAAGCGGCGGGCGCCGTTGATCTGCGCGCCTCCGGCGGCCCGGATACGTTGCAGAACTGGCTGGGCGTTTTCTCGCAAAACCAGATTACGGGTACGGCCGACATAGCAAATTACTCCGATATTGCTGCGCTGATAGCCGCCGGCGGCACGGTATTCGATCCCAACCCGCCCGGCCCGCCCCTGAACGACAGTTTCACCATTACATTCGAGGAAGCGCGCACGGCGCCGCCGCTGGGACCGACGGCGGTTACGGTGTCCCTGAGCTCCGCAGACGCCAACTTCCCCATCGGCGGCGCGATTACGAACGCGCTTGACCAGCTTGTCGCCGAAATCAACCTGCAGATCGGTCTCGCCGGCGTCCCGGCCGGGCTGGCGGCGCAGGCAAGCGTCAGCCCTTACGGCCAGCTCATCATCGAATCGCGCGGCGACATAACCATCGATTCAAGCTTTCCCGGCGGCATGTTTCCCGACGGCCTTGAATTTCTCGGACTTGTCGAGGGGACATCGACAACAACGGACCCTTATATCGATGTGCAGGTCGGGAACGACCCCCCCGTGCGCATCGCCATCGAGCCAGGCGACGATGAAACAACGCTTGCCGCGAAACTCGACAAGATAAGCGCCGCCGACCCCGGCGTGCCGGGGCTTGCCGTGGAAATAGACCCGCTCACGGGATTCCTGACCCTGCGGCCCGGCGACAGCATGACCAACCCCGCCTTCGGCGGCGATTTGAAAATCCTGGGCGGGCCGTTCGTCACCGACGGCACGGGAACCGGGCCCGGCGCGCTGGCGACGGGAAGAACGCTTGTCGCCGCCCTGTTCGGATCCGATGCGCCTGTCGCATCGCTCCCGTACGCGTCCCTGACCGCGAACCCGGCGGTCAGCGTACCGTTCCGCGTATCGAACCTTGGCCCCGGCGCCAATATCGATACCGGGGTCATCAGTTCATCGAACCTGATCGACTACGCGCAGAAAATGGTCAACCGCCAGACGGAAGGCGTCATCGCCAACGAATCGCAACGGGCGGACGAAGCATCTTTCCGGGATCTTCTGCAGCGCCGCTTCCTGGATGAATCCGGAGTCAATCTGGACGAAGAGCTTTCGCATATGATTACCGTGCAAACAGCTTATGCGGCAGCGGCGCGGGTCATATCCTCGGTGGATGAACAATTCAGGGAATTGCTGCGGGCCGTCTAGATTTTATTTTATTAAGGAGAAGCGAAAATGACATTCGTATCGACGCAAGGCCAGGCGCTGGAACAGGTTGAACGCCTGCGCATATTGCAGAACCAGCTGGCCGACTTTCAGAACCAGCTGGCAACGGGAAAGAAAACCCAGACCTTCAAAGGCCTCGGCACGGACATCATCGCCTCGAAAAGATCGCGGGCGGATTTCGCGTCTCTCGATAATTTCATTAACAATATCGATATTGCCGATCGCCGCATGAAAATGATGGGGGCGTCAACGGCGGAAGTCCAGAAACAGGCGCGCGCCGTCCTGCAAGCCATCGAGCTGCAAACCCAGCAGGGAGAAATCGAAATTGAATCCATCCAGGATTTATCCGGCAAGGTTTTCGATCTTGTTGTCAATCTTTTGAACGAGCAGGACGGCGACCGCTATCTGTTCGGCGGCGCGGAAACGAGAACGAAGCCTATAACCGATAGCGGCACGATGGGAACCTATTTAAGCACGCGCATAAATGGCTGGCTGAACGGCACAATCACGAACCAGGAAATGATCGACAGCTACCGCGAAAGGGACGGAAACAACCTCCATGACACGCTGATGGGATATTCGGCGCCGCTGGCGCAGGGAGAAGCCAAAAAAGTTTTCGTCCGGGTCGACAAGAATGCGGAGATTGACTATACGATCCTTGCCAACAATGAGGGTCTGCGCGATATACTGGCCGCCGTCGGCACGATAAGCAAACTGACGGAAAGCATCGACGAGGTCACGCTTGACCCGAATGACGACCCCCTGACGACGATTGTTCCGCCCGGGGCAACGCAGCAGGAAAGAAACGATAATTTCTTCGGCATCCTGAACGACCTTGCCTCCATGCTGGCCGAATCAATCGATAAAATCGACACCGATCGCTTCAATCTGAGCCAGAATATCGGCCAGATCGGGGAACTGAAGAAAAGCTATGCCATCGAGAAAAAAGCCTTGGCCGATACGATCGGAAACGTTGAGGACGCCGATATGAACGAGGTTGCCGTAAAGCTGAATGCCCTGTCGGTGCAACTGGAGGCCTCGTACCGGATTGCCGGCTTTATCCGCGACCTGTCCTTGGTCAACTTCCTGTAACGGACGGGCATATTTGCTTGATCCTGATCAAACGGGAAACGCGCTTTTTCTGATATCGTATCCTCCGCTATTAACAAAACGGGGGGGTTTTTATGATTCGCTTGGCCGTATTATTCCTGGCATGGTTTTCGCTAACGATCGCGGCGCCGGCAGCGCAGGCGCAGGACAGTCCCTGGCAGCTGAGGCTGCGCGGCATCGGCGTCATTCCCGACGACAGATCGACGGTCAATATAGGCGGCGATGCCGATGTCGGCGACGCGCTCACGCCGGAATTCGATATCACCTACTTCATAACGGACAAGATCGGCGCGGAACTGATCCTTGCCACGGCGGAACATCAGGTCGATTACACCGGCAATGTCAATCTGGGCGACACCATGATCTTGCCGCCGACCCTGACGCTCCAATATCACCCCATGCGGAAATCCGGCGACTTCAGCCCGTATTTCGGCGCGGGCCTGAATTACTCCATATTTTATGGCGAAAGCGCGGGAACCGGGTTCACCAACCTGGAGATCGATGGCGGCCTTGGGTACGCATTGCAGGCCGGATTCGATTACTGGCTGGGCGACCACTGGGGAATAAATGCCGACGTCAAAAAGGTATGGCTGGATATAGATGCCCGGCTGAATAACGGAACCATCCGCGCAGATGTCGATCTCGATCCCTGGATCATAGGCGCGGGCGTTTCATACAGATTCTAGAAATGAATCGCGGGGCCCCGTCTATCCGGCCCCGCGATTCTTCGCAGCTGGTCGCCCGGGTGGCGGGCAACCAATTCTTTTTGCCTTTTATACGGCGGACTGGTTTGCGACCAGGTTGCCGTTGTTTACAAGGTCGGCCAGCGTCGCGCCGCCAAGACCGCCTTCAATAATCGCTATTGCCGTGAATATGCCGCCCGCATCGCCGTCGGCATTGACCTGCACTTCCGTATTGCCGCCGCTGTCGGCCAGGCGCACAAAGTCATTCAGCAGATCCGTCAGTTCATCAAAACCCTGCAGAATATCCGTTATGTTCAGAGCATCGCCGCCCGCGCCCACCTCAAAATCCTTGATCGTATCGACAAATCCGTCCATGACGTCAAATGCGAATACGTCCGATCCCTGTTCTCCGTAAAGCGTATCGGCACCCTGCTGTCCGAACAGGATATCGTCGCCGACGCCGCCGTCGATAATATCGTCGCCCGCGCCGCCATAAAGAATGTCATTATCGTCAACGACCAGAGCCGTCGTCGACTGGGACGCGACCGTGATATCGAATACGACGTCGTTATAATCCGCATCGCCCAGATTCGGCAGATCTTCGAACCCGATCCGCAGGCTGGTCGTATCGCCATCCGTAATAAGGCCGGACACCGTATGAACCTCGCCATCCGGGTTCAGGTTCGTGTCGCCGCCGCGCAGCGTCGTGTGGTAAATGTGATTATTGCTGCCGACAACGACTTTTTCGACGGATCCGTTCGTATAGACCAGCGAAATATCCTTCGCATCGTCATGTATGCTGGCCAGGCGCTCGCCCGCCTTGTTGTGCTTGTAGATGAAATGGAATTCGCCGTTGATCAGATCGTAGTTGCTGAAATCGTTGTTTTTGTTCGCGCCGTTCGCAATGATAAAAAATCCGAAATCCGTATCAGGCGCGCCGGGAAGGTCTATCGTCGCGCTGTCCCCGGCCGCGAAACTCTTGACATTCGGGAAGGCCAGCTTAACCGTGTCGATGGTGCCGTCCTGCTTGATATTGTAGAAGCCCAGGGAATTGTCGAACCCCGCCTCCGTGCGGACGAAACTGACCGCCGCCGTCGTAGAATAATCAACCGAAAGGTCTCCCGCCGCGATGCCCAAGGCATTGTCGCCGGGCGGAACAAGATCAAGGATATCGACGCGCTCGACCAGATTCGGGAACACGACGTCGTTGCTGAAATCATGGCTGACGGTTGTAATCTGTACCGCACCGGAATCGGCATTTGGTCCGCCGATCAGCCTGTCATTGCCCGCGCCGCCATAAAGTATGTCGTTGCCGACGCCGCCATACAGACTGTCGACGCCATCGCCGCCATCGAGCGTATCATTGCCTGTCGACGTCCATATCAGATCGTTGCCGACGCCGCCCAGAACGATAATATCCATGTCATAGGCAACATCCTGACTGGTAAGGTCAACGATATCGTTGCCCGCGCCCGCATCGATTTTTTCTATGCTGATTAAACGCAGCGCAGTGCCGTCGGAATTGAAGGTATGAAACGGATCGTACAAAAACAGCGTGTCGTTGCCCGTCGTCATAACGACGGTGTCAAACCCGTCCCCGCCGTCGAAGATATCGAACGTTCCGTTTGTTCCGTTCGCTGATTTGAATTCATTTGTTCCATCAATGCCGGGAGATCCCATGTTCTGCGCAAAAACGCCGGACGGAAAAACGATATCGGTTATGAATTGCAGCGTATCATCGCCCGCGCCACCACTCAGAATATCCGCGCCCGCGCCGCCGTTCAGAATGTCGTTGCCCGCGCCGCCGCCGACCTTGTCATCACCGCCCTGGCCCAGAACGGCGTCATTGCCCGGACCGCCGTCGAGTATGTCGTCGCCGTCAAAGCCGCGCACCGTATCGTCGCCGGCATTGGCCCATATGACGTCGTCGGATGCGCCGCCATCGATGAATGTATTGCCCAGCGTAATCGTATTGTGGGACAGGATTATAAGGTCTCCGCCGTCGCCCGCAATAATGCGCTCGATATTGGCGAGCATCTGCTGGCCAACGCCGTTCGTGATGAAGAATGCATCGCCCACATTCGTCATGAAAAGCGTATCAATGCCCGCGAGGCCGTCGTAGGAGACATCGTTTATATTGTAATCGTCATCGATCAGAAGGGTTTCGCCGGAATAGTCGTTCGTGATGGCCGTCGTCAGATGACCCATGGTTCCCTGAAAGAACAGAAGGTCGTTATTGTTTGTACCCGTTACATCAGCCATCTGGATTACCCTTCCCCAACCACACAGTACATTTCACGGTTTTTTTACGTTTATTTTCGATTTTGGACCGCGCATCGGCCCATAGTTAATTATCGCCTGAAAATAGTTAAAATTTATGTAAAGAAAGCCGATCTTTCGATGCTTATTTTAAAAGAATGATTTTATTTTATTGTTTGTTATCAATATATTATATTTTTTGCTTATATATCGTGCCGTGATATATCCAATGGGGTGCCTATTGACAAAAATATGCTCATGGCCGATAGCAGAATTCATTGCTAAAATTCACAAAAAAACGCGGCATGGACAAACGTAAAATGGCCTCATCCCCACCCGCCCGCAGAGCGGACAAAGGCGACCTGACCAAAGGGTCGGTGCGCGCCCATCTCGTGCGCCTGACGCTACCGATGACCTGGGGCATCCTGGCCATTATAAGTTTTCAGCTTGTCGACATGTTCTATATATCTCTGCTCGGCACGCGGGAACTGGCCGCCATTTCCTTCACCTTCCCGGTTACATACACGATTTTCAGCCTGGTGATGGGCATGACGATAGCTACCTCATCCGTTTTGTCGCGGCAGATCGGCCGCGGGAACTGGGCGCGCGTGCGGCGCTTGACGACGCATGCGCTGCTGATTGCGGCGCTGATAGGGCTCATCGCCGCCGTTCTGGGATATTCCTTCATGAACCCCTTATTTCGCGCGATGGGCGCGGACGGAGATACGCTCCCGCTGATCAGGGATTATATGACGATATGGTTCCTTGGCAGCATCTTGATCAATACGCCGATGGTCGGAAACGCCTCCATGCGTGCTGCCGGCGACGCCATCACGCCCGCAATCATCATGACGATCGTTGCGCTCGTAAACGTCATCCTCGATCCCATCATGATTTTCGGCCTGTTCGGCTTTCCGCGGATGGAAATGCAGGGCGCGGCATTATCCACCGTTCTCGCCAACGGATGCGCCATGGCCGCCGGGCTTTACGTCATAGCGAGGAAAAAGCGCATGCTGACGCGCAGCCGCCGCCATATGCTCCTGTTCGCCGATTCGATGAAACGGTTCATGTTCATCGCCATACCGGCGGGGATAACCAACACCATACAGCCTCTGACGAATGCCGTTCTTGTCGCGCTTCTGGCCGCCTACGGACATGAAGCCGTAGCGGCATTCGGCGTGGCAACGCGGGTAGAGGCATTTGCCTTCGTCATCGTCATGGGCCTGTCCGTAGCCATGTCGCCGGTTATCGGACAGAATTTCGGCGCAGGAAATCTGGGCAGGGTTGATGAGACGCTGCGCAACGCCATCCTTTTCTGCGTCGCATGGTCCGCAGGCGTGGCTTTGGTTCTCGGCGCATTCGCGCATCCTGTTGCGGGCGTATTCTCGGACAGTTCCGCCGTGATAGATGTTGCGGTTCTTTATTTTTGGATTGTGCCGGCTACATATATGTTCGGAAACCTCATCCCCGGATGGGCTTCGGCCTTTAACGCGATGGGCATGCCGCAGCGTTCCCTTATCATGATTTTCGTCCGCTATGTCGCAACGGCGATTCCGCTGGCCTTCATAGGCGGCCATCTTTACGGTACAGTCGGCATCTTCGGGGCCATCGCGGCATCCAACGCCCTGACCGGAATTGGATTTCATCTATGGAACCGGAACTTCTGCCGCGGAAAAACGGCGGCGGAGCCCGCGCCCCTCACTCGTTAAAGAGGCCCTTTATCCCGCTTTTGATGCTTTCAATCCCCTGCTTTGCCTGCTCTTTCAGGTCCGGCGGCATGCCCAGTTGCGACCGCATGCCCGCCACCGCTTCCGGTGAAAGCCCGCCCAAAAAGCCCGACTGGCCTGCAATTTGAAACGATACTTGCGAAATGCGCTCAAGCACCTGGACGATGGCTTCCGAAGCAATAACGCCGTTCTGCTTCTCTCCTACCCCTGTGATGCGGATCGAAGAAATATTGACGGACTGCGGATCGCCGGCAATCAGCGTTGCGGAAGGATTGAGAGTCGTGTTGTTCAGGAGCAACTCCCGGATAATGACCTTGACGACCTTTTCCCCCTGCGCCGCTTTTTGCGAGGATGCATTCCGGTTGACGTTCTTTTGCAAAGCCGTCAGATTCGTATCCTTTGCCGTAACCTCCAGATTTACATTTGCGCCCAGAACCTCTATCTGCCTGAACACCAGCAAATCGCGGTTCAGAGATTCGGCGGCGATGCCGACATGATCCACGGTCAGAGCGTGATCATTGCGGAAACCCGGCGGATTGCCGATCTTCAGGCCGCGGACAGTCACTTTCTTTTCAACCGGGTTTATATCAAGCGCGGCGATCGTAACCTTCACACCCAGCGTATCGGCGGCGACTTTTTCCGCCGCTGCCTTGGCGATGGACCCCATGTTCATATACAGAACGGCTGCCGCAATGACGATCAGGCCGGCCAGAACGGCAACGACAGGGATGAATCTGTTTTTCTTCTTCTCGCTCATTATTGGTTCTCCACTTCGAATTTTCAGATATGCGCCATGCTGCCCGATTTGATATTATCAATCAAGAGTAACTGCTCCGCCGCGACAACCGAATGCATAAAGCCATGAATATGAATACAAAAAAAATCGGGCGGTGGCTGCCGCTGGCCATTCTTGTAATTTTGATCGGCGGCGCATGGCTGGCCGGGCTGGACGGCTATTTCACGCTTCAACGCCTGCAAATGAGAAAAACCCTGTTCCTTGACTACGCCGCCGCGCATCCCGTCCTGTCAGCAGCCCTCTTTACAGGTGCCTATGCCGCGACGGCGGCCCTGTCGCTGCCTGTGGCGACGCCGATGACGCTTCTGGGCGGGTTTGTCTTCGGCCCGTGGGCAGGGACGCTTCTGGTGGTGACGGGGGCAACGGCGGGCGCGGCCATCTTATTCCTCATCGCCCGCAGTGCGCTTGGCAACGCACTGCGCGAAAAAGCGGGGCCGCTGTATAAAAAGATAGAAACGGGCATGAATGAAAACGCCGTATCATTCATGCTGTTCATGCGCCTTGTCCCGATCTTCCCCTTTTTCGTTGTCAATATCGTGCTGGCCTTGTTCAACGTCGGTTTGCGCGCTTATATCTTGACAACATTCTTCGGAATCATGCCCGCGAGTTTTATTTACGTGAATCTGGGGGGCGCGCTGGCCGACATGGATTCCCTGTCTGACCTGATATCCGGGCGGACATTGCTTGCCTTTACGCTTCTGGGACTTCTTGCGCTTGTCCCGGCGCTATACAAAGAATTCAGAAAGAAAAATCCGCGATGAACCGGAAAAAGAACATCCATGTAGACTTATGCGTCATCGGCGGCGGCGCGGCCGGCCTGTCGGTCGCGGCCGGAGCCGCACAGATGGGGTTTGACGTCGCACTGGTCGAAAAAAACAAAATGGGCGGCGACTGCCTGAACACAGGCTGCATTCCGTCTAAATCCCTTCTGGCGGCGGCGAAGGCCGCGCAGACTTTCCGCAAGGCGGAAATTTTCGGCATCAAGAGCGCAGAGCCTGAAATCGATTTCGCGGCCGTCAATGATTACGTCCGGCATGTCATAAAAACCATCGAGCCGCACGATTCCCCGGAACGGTTCGAGGCAATGGGCGTAAAAGTCGTCCGCGGTGCGGCATGCTTCACCGGCCCGCATTGCCTTCGCGCGAACGACATGAAAATAACGGCGCATTATTTTGTCATCGCGACGGGATCGCGCGCCGTCCTGCCGCCCATAAGCGGCCTCGACGCCAAAAAGGCGTTGACGAACGAGACGATTTTCAACCTGCGCGAAAAGCCGGACCACCTGATTATCATCGGCGGCGGGCCCATCGGCATGGAGATGGCGCAGGCGCACAGGCGCCTTGGGTGCGCGGTGACGGTTCTGGATATAGCAACCGTCATGCCGAAAGACGATCCCGAGCTTGCTGCCATCGTCCGCGGCGCGCTGGAAGGAGAGGGCGTCAGAATCATCGAGAAGACGAACATCCGGCGCATCGAACACGGCGAAGACGGCGTTGCGGTACGCATGGAAAAGGAGGGAAAGGAATCAATCCTGCGGGGGACGCGCCTGCTGGTCGCTGCGGGGCGCGCGCCGAACGTCGAGGATATGGGGCTGGAGAAGGCCGGCGTGCAATACGATAAAAAAGGCATAAAGACCGATGCCCGCCTGCGTACATCGCAAAAACATATCTATGCGGCGGGCGATGTCGCGGGCGGCCCTCAATTCACGCATATTGCCGGTTATCATGCGGGCATCATTATAAAAAACATCCTGTTTAAAATCCCGGCGAAAACCGACTATGCCGCATTGCCGTGGGTAACCTACACCGACCCCGAACTGGCGCAGGCGGGCCTGACGGAAGCGGCGGCGAAGGAAAAATACGGCGACAGGATTAAATCGGTCTCCTGGAAATTCAAGGAAAACGACCGCGCGCAAACCGAACGGCTCACGGAAGGCATGATTAAGGTTGTGACGATGAAAAACGGACGCATCATCGGCGCATCCGCCGCGGGGCCGGGCGCGGGCGAGCTGATCGGGCTGTGGACGCTGGCAATTTCGCAAAAAATGAAAATCGGGGCGGTAGCCGGGATGATTGCGCCCTACCCCACCTTCGGGGAAATCAGCAAACGCGCGGCAGGCGCGTTCTTCACGCCGTCATTATTTGGTGATAAAACGAGGAAGATTGTTGGCTTTCTGCATAAATTGCCTTTATAGGGAAGATCATGACCGTCAGAATCTACCACAACCCGCGCTGCTCGAAATCGCGTCAGGCTCTGGATATCATCCGGAAAAAGGGGATCGAGCCGGAGATCGTGGATTACCTGAAGAACCCACTGAAAGCGGCGGAGATTGAAAAAATAATCGAAGCCCTGAAATGCGCGCCGCGCGGGATAATGCGCGTAAAAGAAGACGAATATGCGGCAAACGATCTTGGCAATCCGTTAAAGAAAGACAGGGATCTGATAGCCGCGATAGTCAGACATCCGATACTGATGGAGCGCCCCATCGTTATCACCGGCAAGGGCGCCGTCATCGCCCGCCCGCCGGAAAAGGCGAGGGAGGTTTTGTAACATATGGAACACGGCGACGCGCTTTCGCAGATCGCGCTGATACTGGCCATTGCCTTCGCAGGCGAGGTTGTATTGCGCCGCCTGCGCCAGCCCGCCCTTGTCGGATACATCCTTGCGGGCATTATAATGGGCCCGTCCGTTCTGGGCGTCATCCACGGACAGGATCAGGTTTCGTTCCTTGCCGAACTGGGCATCCTCCTCCTCCTGTTTATCGTCGGGCTGGAACTTAACATAGCCAATTTCGCCAAAGCCAGCCGCATCGCCATCGGCGCGACGGCATTCCAGATTATTGCCTCTCTCATCATCATGGGCGGCATCGGGTGGTATCTGGAATGGCCGCTGGCGCGCATACTCGTTCTGAGCTTCGCCATATCGCTGTCCAGCACCGCCGTCGCCATCCGGATGCTGGAAGGCATGGGCGGCATCAACACCCCGCGCGGGCAGATGGCCGTCGGCATTCTGGTGGCGCAGGATCTGGCCTTCATCCCGATGCTCCTGATTATCGGCATGTTCAGCGCGGGCCAGTTCAATCCGTGGGGATTTCTGAAAATCGCGCTGGCGGTCGGGTTCCTCGTCTATGCCATACGGCTTCTCTCCCGGCGCAGCATATCCAACATTCTGCCGCCGTGGGCTAAAACCCCGTTTTCAGGCGGCAGCGAGCAAACGCTGATATTGAAAGCTCTTGCCCTGTGCTTTGCCGGCGCGGCCCTTTCAGGCGCGCTGGGTCTGTCGGCCTCATACGGCGCATTCGTCGCGGGGCTTTTAATCGGCAGCACGCCGCACAGCCATAAATACGAGGAAAATGCCCGGCCGCTGTTCGACATCCTGATGATGGTGTTTTTCCTGTCCGTCGGGTTGCTGATCGATTTGCGCTTTGTAATCGATCACATCGGCCCCCTGCTTCTGATCCTGTTTTTCATCATGGTCTTGAAGACAGTCGTTAACGCCGCCATTTTACGACGCATGGGCATGAAGCGGCGCGATGCGTTGCGCATGGGGACGGTTTTGGGCCAGATCGGAGAGTTTTCCTTCATCATCGCCGCTCTGGGCTTCAATATCGGAGCAGTGCAGGGCGATACGTACAAGTACGCCGTAACCCTGATTGCGCTCAGCCTTATAGTAACGCCCGTATGGCTGAATGCGGTGCGGCGCGCGCCGTTGATGCGCCGCGCATGGCGGCAGAAAAAAAGAAAGGCGGCGGCATGACCCGCGCAAAACCGGAAGTCGTCCGAAAAAAGAAAAAGCCCGGCACGCCTCCCGGTACGCTCGCCGCGCCCGAAGGCGCGCTGGCGCCGGTCATGGCGATGATGGCCTATAACGATGGGAGCCTGACTGAAAAAACGATAAAATCGCCCGAAGAAATCGTTCCGTTCCTGCAAAGCGGGAATACGGTCTGGGTAAACATAGACGGCCTGGGGTCCGTTGAAACGCTTGAAAAATTCGGCAAAATCCTCAATCTTCACGCGCTCGCGCTCGAAGATGTCCTGAACACGAACCACCGCCCCAAGACCGAAGATTTCGGCGACCATCTTTTCATCGTCACGCGCATGGCCGCGCTGCGCGACGGCGCGCTCGACATAGAGCAAATCAGCATGTTCGCGGGGAAAAAATTCGTCCTGACGTTCCAGGAAAAGACCGGGGACTGCCTGGACCCCGTGCGCAACCGGATCCGCGCGGGACGGCACATCCGCGGCGCGCACAGCGACTACCTTGCCTATGCTATCGTCGATGCCGTCATTGACGGTTATTTTCCCGTGCTGGAAACCTTCGGGGAAAGACTCTATGCGCTGGAAGACGAAATAGTCGAATGCCCGCGGCAAGAGCTGATTGCCCGCATACACGACACGAAGCACGAATTGCGGGACCTGCGCCATGCGCTGTGGCCTATGCGGGAAATGCTGAACGGATTTGCAGCGGACACCGACGTGCTGCGCGAGGAAACGCGGCCCTATCTGCGCGACGCGCACGACCATATCATTCAGGCGCTCGATATACTGGAGACATACCGGGAAATGGCGTCAGGCCTTCTTGACCTCTATCTTTCCGGTATCAGCCAGAAAATGAATGAAGTCATCAAGGTTCTGACCATCATCTCCACCATATTTATTCCCCTGAGCTTCATCGCGGGCGTTTATGGCATGAATTTCGACACATCGCATCCGATGAACATGCCGGAACTGGAATGGGAATTCGGATATCCGGCCGTCATGGCCTTCATGGCGGCTGTCGCCGGGAGCCTCTTGCTATACTTCAGAAAGCGCGGCTGGCTGGGGCGCGGCGGCAAGTAACTACGGCAAAACCCTGACGGCGGATTCCGTTTCCCTGACGATATCGCCGGCCCGGCGCAGGACGGTTTTTCCCGTATATACGCCCGCGCGTAACGGCGCGGAAGACGTTTTCTTCCCGATGAAATAAAATTGCCTCGCGCGGCTTTTATCCTGAATTATATCGCGCGCCGCATATACGTTTCCGTCCGAATCGCTTATTTCTATCGCAATGCTGTCGCCTGCGGACACGCCGAACATGATCGTCCAGAACGCCATGACCGGCGCATCCGCCGCCATTTCTTTTATGCCGGTCGCATCGATTTTTACCTGCTCGTAATCCGGGGCGGCGGCGGAAAACCCGGCGGCATAAAGGGAAACCGGCTCATACCCGGGATTCAAACCTTCAAGCCACATCGCGGTTGCGCCGTCACGGTTGCATCCTGCATCGGCATACGATCCGGTGAACGGATTTATCGTCTTGCCGCCATGAAACGCGCCAAAATGAAGATGCGGAAATTCGGCAAGGCCGGAATGCCCGACCTGCCCGATCGCCTGCCCCGTTTTAATTTGTTCCTGCTGCTTGACGGTTATGCTGCCCTTTTTCATGTGGCAGTAGATCGTCTGCCACCCACCGCCGTGATCGATTAAAACGCCGTTGCCGCATCCCTTTTTTTCAGCGCGCATCTTATCCATATCTTCGGACGAGGGCATCGTGTCTTCCGCCCCGTCGCGGATGCGGACGACGACGCCATCCGCCGCCGCCAAGACATTGATGCCCGTTTCCATGGCGACCAGGTCGCGGACGGCGAAATCGGTCCCCTCATGACCGTCATAGGTCCGTTCGCCGCACATGAAATCCTGCGCCGCGCCTTCGGCCGGATCGACATCGATGTAATTGGCCACCCAGCAATCATGGCCCGGCGCGCAAGCGACAGGCAGCAAAAAGCGCGGTGCTTCGTCATCCGCCGCTTGCGCGGCAAATGGCTGAAAAACAACAAAAACAGCCGCCAGAAGCAGGTTTTT
>JACQIJ010000163.1 GCA_016198545.1 Pseudomonadota bacterium | reverse complement strand
TCACAACACTGCCAGGCGATATAGGGGTGTAAAAAGGTCATAAAGCAAGGCTGGAAGAACCGGCAGCAAAAAATGGCCAGCTTGGTTGAGCAATACCGAAAAGGCCCGCTTCCTTTTTCATGGAAGCGGGCTTTTGCTTTTATCCCTTCATCGATGGGTGTAAAATCAAACGAACATTTTGGGAGATTTGATCATGAATAAATATTTGTTATTTACGGTTCTCTTGTCCTGCACATTGCTTTTGTCGGGTTGCGTGTCACGTGAACAAGCGGATGAAAAACTGGCAAGGGCCTGCGAGGCCGGCGTCAACCTTTTCCTGCCAGAGGGGCAGGAGGTTGATCGTATCGTGAAAAAAGAATTTACGCCATCCCCGATAGGTCCCGACTTCCGTCACGTAACGCTGACGGCTTTTGTCAAGGGCGACTGGCTGGAGCAGGAACATAAATACGAATGCGACTTCCAAGAAAGCTTTGGATTTATGGGGGGCGGCTATACGGCATCCATCGAACGTCTGGATGCCGAGGGAACAGTCATCGGCCGTGCGGGAGGCGCAATACTGGGCGACGCGCAAGATTTTATAAAGCTGACGGAAGCAATCCGGAAAGCCCTGTACGAGTAGAGGCCTCAAAATTTGCCATGCGCACCCGCCTTATGCAATAAGAACGCATGAAAGCAGGAATATTGTCAGACCTGTTCCGCGTCGGCGTCAAGAAGCCCATCGCCTATCTTCCGTTATGCACCATACAGGATGTATGCGGTTACTGCCCTGCCTTCATGCAGGACGTACTTGAAAAAGATTGGGGTTTCAGAACCATGATTGTAAATGCCGATGAATCATGGGTATCATCGGGCGCGCTTTTTGTCTGGGACGACGCTTCATTGAGTCATTTTCTGAAGACCCGGCAGAACATATTGGGGGATGCGCATTGGCCGGAGACGACGGTCGAATTTGTACGACACGTGGCCTGTCATCTGGTTCCCCGGAAAACGCCGCTTTTTGATCTTGTCGCCGATGCCTTTGACGATCCCCTCAATGCGGGAAGAACGGATATGAACGAGACAAAAAATATGCCTCACCCGTAAACCGGCGCACGCATCTACTGCAATTGCAAACCATAACGCGTATAAGCGCCGATCGGTTTTTTAGTGCGCCAGTCATAAAGCATAAACATGGCGTTTTCATGCATCGGCGTGATTTCATAGATTTCATCGACCGTACGAACGACGCGGCGTCTGTCCTCGCCGCCCAGCATATAAAAAGCCGGGCCGACTTCCAGAACCGGAACATCGTTATCTTCATACTGGCCGCGCAAAATATCCGATTTGTAGAAATCGCGCATGATTTGCAGGCGGTCCCCGGGTTTTTGCTCTATCCAGTGCGCGGGCTCCCACAGGCTTTTATCCCACTGGCTGTTGTGCTGATGCTGCCCCTCCTCAATGTAGGGACGGAAATCGAGGTCTTTCCAGTGACTCGGCCACCAGCTCCATATCCAGGGCTTGGGTTCGGCCCGCGCCGCGCCCGCAGCGGTTAAAACTATAAAAAACAATGAAAGAACAAATACTTGCCTCATTCCCTATCCCCCGCAACCAGCATGAATTCTAAAGTATTTTCAACCTATCTTAATAAAATCATGGTATCGTAAAAATATGATAAACGCCATACAGACAGCTTTATCAGGACTGGCATCCGCCGCAAAAAAGGTGGAAGCGACCGCATCGAACGTGGCCAATCTTACGACTGTAGGATCGCTCGACGACCCGGACAAAGCGCCCTATACGCCCCTGACCACCAAACAGACGGCACTGGCCGATTCAAACGGAAACGGTCTGGGCGTCAGGGCTGAGTTTTTTCCCAAAGATCCCGCCTTTACAGCCGCGTATAGCCCCAACTCGCCCTTTGCGAACGAGGACGGCATTATCGGCGTTCCAAATGTCGACCTGGCCGAAGAGGCGGTCAATCTCAGCATCGCAAAACATGCTTACAAGGCCAGCACAAGCGTTATCAAAACGGCCAATGAAATGCAGGAAGAACTCCTGAACGTCTTTGACAAGAGAGTCTAGGCTTCCTACTATCATTTCCGTGACCACGAAATTCATAAAAAACGTCATAGGCGGCGACGAGAAGGTACTGATTCTGGCGCGCCTGCACTGGATTTATATCGTTACCGGGATTTTATGGTTTGCCGTACTATCGGGCGCCGGATTGTGGCTGGATGAAACGCTCTGGATTTACTTTGGGCAATATGCGCCGCAATCGCCTTTCAATATTCTTGGCATCGCGTTCGGATCCCCTTATCGCTGGATCTTCTGGATGCTGGCCGGAAGCGGCCTGATGATTTTCATCATCCATGCGCTGAAAGTCATTGCAACGGAAGTCGCACTGACTGACCAGCGGCTTATCTATAAAACAGGTCTTATCTTTGTCGAAGTCGATGAGCTGGATCTGACCGAAATAAAAGCGGAGCGCGTTCACCACGGACTGCTTGGCCGATTTCTCGGGTACGGCGAGTTTCATTTTGACTCACGGTTTGTGAAAGACTTTTACCTTCCTGCGATACGCAAACCCTACCGGCTTCTGAAAGCCATCCATGCCGCGCGCCACAAGCTCCATGATGCTTTGGATAAATAGATGCTGTTAATGAGACAGGCGGTCCAGATCCGAAAACCGCGTCAGGTTTGAATCGAAGAACAGGCGTTCGATACCGATAGGCCCGTGACGCTGCTTGGCAACGATGACCTCGGCCGTATTATGCACGTCGCTGCAGCGGCTTTTCCAGTTTTCATGACGCTCTAAAAACCGGTCATTTCCTTCCTCTATCTTTTGCGTAGGCTCGGACCGCTCCAGATAATACTGCTCCCGGTAAACGAACATGACAACATCCGAATCCTGCTCGATGGATCCTGATTCCCGCAGATCGGACAGCATTGGTCTCTTGTCGTCGCGCTGTTCTACGGCGCGCGAAAGCTGCGAAAGCGCCAAAACGGGAATCTGGAGTTCCTTGGCGATGGCTTTCAGGCCACGGGTAATCTCTGAAACTTCGATCACGCGGTTATCCAGGCCCTGCTTTGCGCCCGTACCATGCAAAAGCTGCAAATAATCGATAACGAGCATGCCCAGCCCATGCTGCCTTTTCAGGCGGCGCGCGCGCGTGCGCACGGCGGAAATCGACAGAGCCGGCGTATCGTCGATGTAAAGAGGGACCTGCGCCAGCTTCTGGCTGGCGGCGACAAAGCGCTGAAAATCTTCTTCGCGTATTTGCCCCTTGCGGATAGCATCCCCGGATATACCTGACTGATCGGAAAGAATCCGCGTTGCCAGTTGATCGGCGCTCATCTCCAGAGAGAAGAATCCTACAATCGCTCCCTCCTTGCCGCCGGTCTCCGCATAGCGGTTGGCGGCATTGAAAGCGATATTGGTGGCAAGGGCCGTTTTACCCATGGACGGGCGGCCCGCAAGAACAAGCAAATCCGACGAGTGCATGCCGCCGAGCTTTTGATCAAGATCGCGAAGGCCGGTGGTCACGCCCGTAACACGGCCTTGCGTCTTGTACGCTTTTTCAGCAATCTGTATCGCTGTCAGAACGGAATTGCGCAGCGTCTGAAAACCGCCGCGGATATCGCCTATCTCGGCCAGATTAAACAGGCGGTTTTCCGCCGTCTCGATCGTGCTTACCGCATCACGGTCTACCGTGTGTTCAAACGACTCCGTAACGATATCCTCGCCCAGCGCTATCAGTTCACGCCGCAGGTAAAGATCGTAGATGGTTTTCGCATAATCCTTGACATTGACGATATTGACCACACTCGCGGCGAGATCAGACAGATACTCCGCCCCGCCGATATGAGCCAGGTCCTCATCTTTCTCGAAATACCCTTTCAAAGTCACCGGGCTGGCTGTCTGTCCGCGGTCAATGAGTTTTAGAACCGCCGCATATATGCGCTGGTGCGCAGGCGCATAAAAATGGACATCTTTCAGGAAATCGCCAACCTTTTCAAGCGAACGGTTGTCGACCAAAAGCGCGCCCAGCAGCCCCTGCTCCGCTTCCAGATTGTGAGGCATCAGCCGATAGGAAGGTTCTTTCCCCCCGGCAGCGGCCTGCGAATCGCGAATCGCTGTTTCTGTGACCATGACCGAAATCATAAAACTCATTTCAAACGACCGCCAGACAGATCGCAAAGCAGCGTTGTGAATAACGGGGAGAATTCCGGAAGCGCTTCTCTGGACAAGAAAAAAGCGGCCCCAAACGGGCCGCTTTAATTCAGATATGCTAAAAACTACTCCTCGGAAGAAACTTCGTCTGCGCTTTCCTCGGCCTTTTTGGCTGCTTTCCTGTCAGCGCGCGCCCTGGACTTTTTAGCCGATTTTTCAGCTTCATCAGCGGTTTCCTCATCTTTTTCCGCTGTGCGCTTTTTCTCCGACTCGGCGGCTTCCTTGTCAAGAAAAGTCGACTTCACGTCTTCCTCAGCTGATTCGCGGGCAGAAGCGCCCGTTTCAACGACGAGGGCCTTGCCTGTCTTCGCCTGAACCTTGGCTTCCTCTTCAGACCTGGCGATATTCACCGTCACAGAGACCCTCACTTCAGGGTGCAGGGAAACCGATACGGGAAACAAGCCGATGGTCTTGAGCGCCTGACTGATGAAAACCTGGTTCCGTTCAACGGCAACGCCGCTTTCTTCGGAAATGGCCTGCGCTACATCGCGGGAAGAAACCGAGCCGAAAAGCTGTCCGCTTTCCGCTGCGAGGCGGATGACGGCTACCTTGAGGCCCTCAAGTTTCTTGGCGACCTTTTCGGCCTCTTTTTTCTTCTCATTGCTAAGCTTTTCAAGCGCGGCCCGTTGCGACTCGAAATACGCTACGTTGTCCTTCGTGGCGCGCAGAGCTTTTTTCTGCGGCAGAAGGTAGTTGCGCGCATAACCGGGACGCACTTTCACGACCTCGCCCATTTTGCCGAGGCTATCGATACGTTCCAGCAATATGACTTTCATTGCGGATGGCATGATGTCTATCCTTTCCTTATTCTTTCCATTGACGCGGCGAAGGCCCGTCATTCTCATACCGCATATGCGGCATGAGGGCCATGTAACGCGCACGCTTGATAGCCTGCGCCAGCAAGCGCTGCTTGCCTGCGGATACCGATGTCAGGCGGCTCGGCATGATCTTGCCGCGCTCGGACACAAAACGACCCAGCGTCTTGATGTCTTTCCAGTCGATCGTACGCCCCTTCGGGCCGCTGAACGGGCATGATTTGCGGCGTCTAAAGAAACCGCCGCGTTTGGGGCCGGATCTTTCTCCGCTGCCTTCGCCTGAACCGCGCTCGCGCGAGCGCGATGAATCCCTTGATGATCCCTCTCTCATTATGCCGCCTCCTCTTGCTGTTCGAATTCCTCATCGCGCCCGCTCTTGTCTATGATCGCAGACGGCCCCTTGGACGGTTCTTCCAAACAAACGCTGATATAACGAAGAATGTCCTCGTTCTGGCGCATCTGACGTTCCATCTCATGCAGCGCGGCGGGCGGCGCGTCCGATTCAATCAGGACGTAATGACCCTTGCGGTTTTTCTTGATGCGGTATGCAAGATTGCGCAGACCCCATTGCTCGGTTTTCGCTATCTTGCCGTCGCCATCCTTGATGGCTTTGGCAAGCATCGCCGTCAAATCTTCGACCTGCTTGGACGACAATTCCTGCCGTGCGATAAACACGGTTTCGTAGTAAGGCATCGTTTTTCTCCTCTCGGTTAAGCTTTTCCGGCCCATCCGGGAAAGCAAAGCCGACGGTCTTTGCCGCCGGCGAGGTTTACGGAATGGCTGCAATATACGGATTTTCAAGCGCAAATCAACAAAATTCTAATCTATGCGGGCTTAGGCAGCTATGAGCGCTTTACTTGCTTGCCTGACCGTTATTGATGTTGCCGTTGGCATGCTGGCTGCGGTAGCCATCCATAAAGGCTGTCCAGTAAGCCTGACGGTATTGCGGGGAATGGCTTCGCGTCGCGCGGCGCAACATGGCAGCCAGCTGGGCGCGGCTTAGGTCAGGGCTTTGCAGCGCGCTGCCCTGCGCGGCAGGGTTTTTAGAATTATCCCCTTCATTCATAATGACTTTTACCGATTCACAAAGCACAGAACAGACCATTTTTTCCTCACAATCTCTTGTTTTTTCCGATAGGCCGCCGTTCCGCTTCCACCAGCGCAACAAGCTTCCGCGCCTGTCACCGGTCCACACCCTTGCAATTCCAATGCCTGTTTTCAGGATTAAGTGACACCATACCATAAATTTTATGGAATCGCAAAGTTTGCGCGCCCTTGCGGACATTTGTCAGCAAATTATAATTTACATAATTATAATACGTTCTGCGATCGTAAAAACGCGCGCTGCCGCCTGCCAGAAGCACCACTCATCTCAAATTCTTGATTTTGAATATGATAAAAGCGATAGTGCCCCCATGTCGAATGAACCCAAAAAGGCCGATCAATATAAAGACACCGTCTTCCTGCCGAAGACGGACTTCCCCATGCGCGGGGAATTGCCGAAGAACGAACCTGCCATCCTGAAAAAATGGCAGGATATGGATCTGTACGGGAAGATGCGCAGCGCCGCGAAGGGCAAGCCCAAATGGGTGCTGCATGACGGCCCGCCCTACGCCAACGGCCACATCCATATGGGTCATGCGCTCAACAAAATCCTGAAGGACGTTGTCGTGAAATCGTGGCAGATGATGGGGTACGACGCACCCTACGTGCCGGGGTGGGATTGCCACGGCCTGCCCATCGAATGGAAGATCGAGGAACAATACCGCGCGCGCGGCGAGAGCAAGGATGACGCCGATCCGCTGCGATTCCGCGCCGAATGCCGCGACTTCGCGAAAAGGTGGGTGGATGTGCAGGCGGACGAGTTCCAGCGCCTTGGCGTGACCGGCGACTGGAACAATCCGTATCTTACCATGAAGCTGGAAGCGGAAGCGTGCATCGCCCGTGAAATCCATGAATTCGTGAGGAACGGGAACCTCTATCGCGGCGCGAAGCCGGTGATGTGGTCGGTGGTCGAGCAAACCGCGCTGGCCGAGGCCGAAGTGGAATACAAGGAACATAAATCGATCACGGTGTGGATAAAATTCCCCGTGATCCATACGCCGCATCCGCCGTTGAAGGGTGCATCGGTGGTGATCTGGACGACGACGCCGTGGACGCTGCCCTCCAACCGCGCGATCGCATACGGCAAGGATATTCAATATGGGTTGTATCTTGTGAAGGAAGTCGCCGCCGACAGCAAGGCAAGGATTGGTGAACGGTTGTTACTGGCGGTGTCGCTGGCCGAAGGCGTGAAGGCGCAGGCAAAGATCGCTTCGTGGGAACAGGAAAGCGTTTTGAAGGGCTCTGACTTTTCCGGAACCGTTTGCGCCCATCCGCTGCGCGGAAAAGGCTATGATTTCGACGTTCCTGCACTCGCCGCCGATTTCGTCACCGAAGATACCGGAACGGGTTTCGTCCATATCGCGCCGGGGCACGGCGAGGACGATTTCTATCTGGGCACCGCCAACGGCATTGAAGTTACCGACAACGTAACCGACGACGGCAAGTTCCGTGACCATATCCCGCTGTTCGCGGGGCTGGAGGTCTATACGCAAAAAGGCGAGATGGGCAGCGGCAACTTCGCCGTACTGAAGGCGCTCGACGAAGCGGGCGCGCTGCTGGCGAAGGGGTCCCTGCGCCACGAATACCCGCACTCATGGCGGTCGAAGGCGCCGCTGATCTTCCGCACGACGCCGCAATGGTTCATATCCATGGACGGCGGCGGGGACCTGCGCCGGAAGGCCCTTGCGGCAATCGACGAAACGCAATGGATTCCCGCCAAGGGGAAAAACCGCATCCGGTCGATGGTGGAAAACCGCCCCGACTGGTGCATTTCGCGGCAACGCTCATGGGGCGTGCCGATCGCGCTGTTCGTCGAAAAGAAAACCGGCGCAATGCTGAAGGACGAAGATGTGCTGAACCGCATCGGCGTTATTTTTGAAAAAGAAGGCAGCGATTCATGGTGGTCGCGCCCGGCGCAGGATTTTCTCGGGAACAGTTACAAGGCCGGCGATTATGAGCAGATTTTCGACATCGTTGATGTCTGGTTCGAATCCGGCGCGACGCACGCGTTCGTGATGGACGATGCGAAAACATGGCCCGCGTTCAAGGGCGTGGAACGGGCGGATTTGTATCTCGAAGGTTCCGACCAGCATCGCGGCTGGTTCCATTCGTCGCTTCTGGAATCATGCGGCACGCGGGGCCGCGCGCCGTACAAGGCGGTTTTGACGCACGGCTTCGTGCTTGACGAAAAAGGCTATAAAATGTCGAAATCGGCGGGCAACGTCGTCGATCCCGCCGACATGATCGCGCAGCACGGCGCGGATATATTGCGCCTGTGGACGATGCTCTCCGATTATTCCGAGGATATCCGCATCGGCAAGGATACGCTGAAGCTTACGGCGGATTTGTACCGCCGCATCCGCAATACCTTCAGATACCTGCTCGGCGCGCTCAATGGTTTCACAGCGGATGAGATGGTCGATCTGAACGACGCCCGCGTGCCGGAGCTGGAACGCCTCGTGCTGCACTGGCTGGCGGAGCTTGACGGCGAAGTGCGCGGCCATATTCAAAACTATGAATTCGGCAGGCTCGCGCACCGGCTGCATAATTTCTGCAATAACGAATTGTCGGCGTTCTATTTCGACATCCGCAAGGATCGCCTTTATTGCGACCGCCCGGATTTGTTCGAGCGCCGCGCCTGCCGCACCGCGATGGCAGAAATTTTCGACTGTCTCGTCACATGGCTTGCGCCGATCCTCACCTTCACAGCGGAGGAAGCGTGGGAGCATCGTCCCAAGGGCGTGTT
>JACQIJ010000153.1 GCA_016198545.1 Pseudomonadota bacterium | reverse complement strand
GTTGATCAGGTCGGAAAAACTCGAAAAATAATAGATTCCCCGATAAAGAGAAAATACGCGGAATGCCGCCAAATAGATCAATAAAAAAGGCAACGTCTGCCAAATAACGGCCAAGATGGCGGGCTCAATCTTAAAATCGAAACGCAGCAGGAAGGCAAAAACGTAAGCGCCGAAAACGACCGCGATATCCAAAAAGACCACGCTCAGGCGCTTGGAGCTGATATGAAATTTATGCAACATAGGGTTGATTTTACCATAATGACGCCCTACGGAATGGCTCACGTCGTGGGGCCTATTCGCGCTTTCAGCGCACCCATTCCGCCTCGTCCGCGCTCAGCTGAATCGTCACTTTGAGCGCCTGCCTCTGGCGAGCAGCCTGCCAGGCGAGTTGATAGTCGGCCAACGTAAAAAGCGCCTGCTCAAAACCCCTTAAATCGATTTTAGAAAGGACCGAAATGGCCTCTTGGAAATCTTCGGCACTGCTGCCCACGGATCCGACGATGGTCTTGTCGTAGCCAACGATGCTTTCGAAATTGAATTCGCGACAAGCATATGGGAATCCCAACAAAAGTATTATGGCGCCCGCCGCCGAATCGCGCAGTATGGCCTCCAATGGGCCGGGATTCCCCGTTGCCTCGATTAAAATCTGGAAACGAGCCAGATCTCGCAGCTCGCTGGATGTTGTGATCGAGCTGCCTTCGAACCATTTCAAACGCCGGGGATCCTGGTCGAATATCGTTACATCCTGACCTCGCAGATTTAGGATCAAAGCAGTCAAGTGTCCAATGGCACCGGCGCCGATGACGGCGCACCGATGGACACCATGAGGAATCTTCCAGGCGCTCGATAAACGGCGCAGGCCCTTGAGCACCACGGCGGTGGGTTCGCAGAGGCTCGCCCGCCGCAGGTCGAGGCTATCCGGCAATTTGTGAACGAATTTTCGCGGGGTAATCATGAACTCCGCATAACCTCCGTCCCGACCCACGACGCCGACTTCTTGGCGTTTTTCGCAACCAATGCTTCGTCCGGCACGACAAGGCTCGCAGTATCCGCACCCCTGAATGCACTCGACGACCACGCGGCTTCCCTCGGGAAGATCGTTTACCCGGGCGCCGCAGGCGGCCACGACGCCTGAAAACTCGTGGCCGGGAATAATTGGGTAGTCCGCCAGACCATCCCTGTAGTATCCGAGAGAGCCGTCTAAAATTTCAAGATCCGTGGCGCAGACACCCTGGTAGGCTACGCGAATGAGAACCTCTCCGGGCCGAAGAGCAGGCATCGCGATATCCTCAATCGCCGCTTCCCCCGGCCCCCGGATGACAACGGCTTTATATGGTCGATCGAAGAAAAGTCGGCGCCGCGCGATCGGATTCTCCATGGCCGCGCCGTCTACGATACCCGAGAAGATGCCGCGTAATTTCTCATAGCGGAATCTAAAAATATCGAGCGGGCTGCCGATCTTTTTCTGCCCGGAGGCCCAACGGAGATCCCCAAAGAAGGATCGGACCTCGCGAAAAATGACGCCGGGAATATCACGGCGGCCGACTACGCCTATCCATTTCGCCGCCTGACCCTCCCGATAATAGCGCCGCCGGACCTGAGCCCAACTCTCTTCATGAATATGGAACACGCATGACTTCGGCTCGTAGACGACTTGGTATCCCGCCTCCATGAAAAACTTCGCCCACTCGATGTCCTCCAGGCCGGGAAGACTCTCATCGAATGGATGTCGTTCCCACAAATCCCGCCGGGCGGCGGAATTCGCGTTATTCGCAAAGAAGTTCGGCGCCGTTAATATTTTCTTCTCGGTTCCGAAAACCCTCAGGAAATCGACGAATTCGCCGAGCTTTGTCTGCTCATCGCCGATTTGTCGGCCATAGACCATCGCGGTCTGTTCCGAGCGGAGCGGCTCGACCAGACTGCCGAGCCACGAGGGATCGGTCGGCGCCGCATGCGCGGAAATGATGGCCAAGAAACGACCGCCGCTGTTTTTAATGCCCGCGTTGAGAGAGTGCCCGAAGGTGAAGTCGTGCTGCGGAATCTCAATTAGCTTGTCGGCGTGACGCCGGGCGATATCACGCGTAGCGTCGTAGGAGCCGGAATCGACGACGATGGTCTCGAAGTCGCGATATGTTTGAGCCTTCAGCGCCTCAAGGAGCTTCGGGAGATGCTTCGCCTCGTTAAATGTCCGAATGATGACGGAAGTCTCAGGCATGGCTTCGCGCGGCTCCGCTTTGGAGATCGGCCAACAGCTGAACGATCGTATTTTCATGAACGCGCTCGGCCGCTGCCGGACTACTGTTGGCGTTGTGCGGCGCGAAAAAGACGTTCTCATACCCCCGCAAAGGACTATCCTCGGGCAGAGGCTCCTCCTCAAAAACATCCAGCGCGGCTCCGGCGATGCGCTTGGCCGCAAGGGCGCGGACCAGCGCCGCCTCCTCCACGATCGGACCGCGCGCGGTGTTTATCAGAAACGCGGTCGGCTTCATCCGCGCGAACGCGGCGTCATCGATCAAATGGCGGGTTGTGAAATTCAAGGACGGGTGAAGGGTTATGAAGTCGGCTTGTTCAAGCGTGTCGTTCAATGTCGTCATGCGTATCGGATACTGGTCCAAGAACTCCGTGGGCGGCAAAACGATGTCGTGAGCGAGAATCGCAATTCCAAATCCGGCCGCTCGGCGAATGACGGCCTTGCCGCAATTGCCGACGCCGATCACTCCCAGCGTTTTCTCTCTTAACGCGAACAATTGGGGCTTCACCCAACGACCCGCTCGAATATCCCGATTCATCACATCAAGACGGCGGGCGAAAAGAAGCATGTAGCCTAAAACCGTGTCGGCCAGCGGCTCGCTGAAAGCATTCGGCGTATTCCTGACGCTGACGCCGCGCAGTTTCGCCGCCTCGAGGTCGATCGAATCGATTCCTGTTCCCCATTTTGAAATCGTTCGAAGGCGGGGGGCGGCGGCAATGACTCGGGATGTGATTTGATCATCGCCGCAAATGATCCCATCGACTTCGCCGACGAGCGGCATAAGCTCCGCCTCGCTCAACCGCTCACGAACTTCCGCCACGACAACCTCGCAGCCCGCGGCCTCAAGCGCCTTTCGATAACGACCGATGACGCTCATGGCGTAAGGCGCCGAGATTAAAACACGGTATCTCATGAACGGCCCCCGGACTCGCCGCGCCGTCCCGCGAGCGGATCGATTCGCATCAGATCTTCGACGACCTGCAGATCGCGCGGAGTGTCGACGGCGTGGGTCGGGACGTCGGTCCGGACAAGACGAATAGGAAATCCGTGTTCGAGAGCGCGCAGCATGTCGATTGACTCGGCCCGCTCAAGGGGAGTGGGGGTCAGGGCGGCATAACGCATAAGGAACTCTCGACGAAACGGGATGACGCAAACCTGCTTGTAAATCGGCAGGTTGGAAAATAGAAGCTGCCCTCGTGCCGGGATCGCCTCGCGAGAAAAGTAAAGCGCATCGCCATTGAGCCCCCCGACGACTTTGATGGTGTTTCGATCGGTGAATTCTTCCTCCGACCGTATCGGCGCGGCCAGGTTCGTACAGAGCACCGCCGGGTCCCGCCGCATGGGATCAACGGCGGATTCGATCATTTCAGGACGGATCATCGGCTCATCGCCTTGAACCATCACGACCACATCGCATGGAATATTCTTGGCGGCTTCGGCGACCCTATCGCTGGCCCGCTCATGGGACGAGGAAGTCATTATCGCCTTGCCGCCGAAATGCTGAGCGGCAGCAAAAATCTCCCGATCGCAGGTCGCGATATAGACCTCGTCGATCATGCGGCACAACTTCGTTCGTTGATACACGTGCTCAATCATCGGCCGACCCAGGAGCGGCGCCAACGGCTTTCGCGGAAAACGCGAAGCGCTTAGACGAGCGGGAATGATCGCGATCGTCTTCATGCGAGAACGACGCGGACAGAGGTTTCGAAGAACGCATTGGGCTCCAACCGGGCGCAGCGGCCCAGCCGAAACGCTTCATCGAGGTCTTTGGGCATGTTGGTGCAAGGCTCAAGCACGGCCGTATAAAGGCTTCGCCATCCGCCATAAGTCATGAAAAGCCAGGTGTAGGGAAACGTCTCGCGAGAAAATTCGAGCCGCAACGAGCGGCCGGTCAGGTGATTCCTTACGCCGCACCAACCTTCCGGCAGTTCTTCAACATATACGAATTCGCGCTGGCGATCCTCAGGCGAAGTTAAGACGCTCAGATCGACGGTTTCCCCGGAATGATTTTGGCCTCTAGGCCATGGAAAGGGGACATCCGATCCCAGGCGCGTGCCGAAGTCGCGGTCGACCGGAGTCACCTGGCCGCCAGGCAACTCCAGCCGATGGGCGGGTGTCGCGGCAATCGCGAGGTGCTGCTTGAAAAGAAAGTGGAGGGGCGCGGGCTCCAGATTTTCAATCCGGTATCGAATTGAAATCGCGGGGGATCCGGCGGCTAATTCAATTTGTTTTTCACAACGAACATTATGCGTTCCCCCGTCCAAGCGCATCCGTAGAGCGAC
>JACQIJ010000155.1 GCA_016198545.1 Pseudomonadota bacterium | reverse complement strand
GTGCGAGGATACGCGCGTGACGGGCAAATTGCTGGAATTTATGGGGCTGAAAAAGAAACTTCTTCCTTACAACGATCATAATGCGGACCGGCAGCGCAGCGGCGTGCTGGAAAAACTGTCCGGCGGCGCGCGCATGGCGCTGGTCAGCGATGCGGGAACGCCGCTGGTTTCCGATCCGGGGTACAAGCTTGTGCGTGACGCGCTGGATCTCGGCATTTCCGTTACGCCCGTGCCGGGCGCGAACGCGTTGCTGCCTGCGTTGCAACTCTCGGGTTTGCCGCCGGATCGTTTTTTATTTGCGGGTTTTCTGCCGCCGAAGCGTACGGCCCGCCGTACGGCCTTGCAGGAGGTGATGGGCGCGCGTGCTACGCTTGTTTTCTATGAAACCGGGCCGCGGCTTCTTGAATCGCTTGAGGATATGAGGGGCATTTTAGGCGACCGTCCGGCGGCCGTCGTACGCGAGATAACGAAAAAATTCGAGGAAGCGCGGCGCGGCCTGTTGTCGCAACTGGCGGCCGGTTACGGCGAACGGGAAACGGTAAAGGGGGAGATTGTCATTCTTGTCGCCGGCGCAAAGGACAGCGTCGCGGACGAAGCGGAAGTCGAGGATCAGTTACGATCCGCCCTGAAAACAATGAGCATGAAGGACGCGGCCGCGTTTGTGGCGGGATCCAGCGGGCAGCCGAAGAAAAAAATCTATGAACTTGCGCTGGCTATGGTTAAATCCAGTGAAAAATAAAAAGGAATCATACAAATTCGGCTTGCTTGCCGAAACGGCGGCGGCCGTTTTTTTGATGGCGAAGGGATACAGAATTCTCGCCCGCCGTTATAAAACGCCGGTCGGGGAAGTGGATCTGATTGCGCGCCGCGGAAAAACGGTTGCCTTTGTCGAGGTCAAGGCGCGCCGCCGGGGCGCAGATGCGCTGTCTTCCGTTACGCCGTGGATGCAAGACAGGATTTCCCGCGCGGCGCAGTATTATATTTCACGAAATTCTTCCTTTGCGGGGTGTGAATTAAGATTTGATCTTATCGCCTTTGCGCCGCCTTTTTTTCTGCGGCATCTGGACAATGCATGGCGGCCTTCTACATAATGGATGACAGGCGGGAGGCTCTTCTTATATGACACGTATCCTTGTTATTCTCATTTCCCTGTCTTTTCTGGCATCATGTTCGCCTGTGGGCATGGCGACGGGCGCGGGCGCGGCCGTCGGCGTTGCGGCGGCCCGTGAAGGCGGCATAAGCGGAACGGCGAGCGATATCAGGATCAAGGCGGTTATAAGCGAAAAATGGTTCCAGTACGATCTGGAGACATTTGCCAAGCTCAATTTGATGGTCGAACAGGGGCGCGTTCTGATTACCGGCGTTGTGCAGGATCCCGAAGACAGGGTTGAGGCAGTGCGTCTTGCCTGGCAGGTCAATGGCGTGAAGCAGGTGATGAACGAGATACGCGTTGCTGACGGCGAAGGGTTGCCCGGTTATATCCGCGATACGTGGATAAGCGCGCGCCTTCGCACGGAGCTTACTTTCAACCGCGATGTGCAGTCGATCAATTATTCCATTGAAACGGTGCAGGGGACCGTCTACCTGATGGGCATTGCCCAGAACCGCGAGGAACTGGACATCGTTCTCGAAACGGCGCGCCAGATACCCGATGTGCGGCAGGTCATAAGCTATGTCAAGATGGCCGGAGAGCAACCTGATCCTGCGCAGGAGCAGGGCTGGATGCAGCCATGACCGGTGATGGCGGGATAATAACGGAAAATTTGAAAAAAATAGGAGCGATGGCGGACGAGGATATAAACCTCGCGGACGCCGCTCTGGATCTTGTTGTCGTGAATCATCCCGGGCTTGTTCTTGATCGTTATCGCGAGCACTTGAAGAAAATCTCCCGGGATGTCGGCGAGAAATACGCCTTCTTGCTGAAAAAAGCGGAAGGGAAGGATTCCCTTTCGCTTAGGGCGGAAGCTTTGCGCGCTGTTCTTGCGGATTCCATGGGGTACGCGGGGGATTCCGACAGCCGCGATAAATTCGACAGTTCTGACTTCATCCGCGTTATCGATAGCCGCTGTGGCGTACCGGTCACTCTTTCCATTTTGTATCTCCATGCGGCGCGCACCCAGGGGTGGGCGGCGCACGGGCTGAATATTCCCGGCCATTTCGTCGTCCGGCTGGATTTTGAAGGCGAAAGAATGATTTACGATCCGTTCAACTCCTTCAACGCGCTTCAGGCGCCGGATTTGCGCCGTCTGGTCAAGGACGCGCTGGGGGCCGGCGCCGAGCTTTCCGCGACCTATTATGAGCCGGCGTCAAACCGCGAAACCCTGATTCGCCTGCAGAACAATATTAAAATACGGCAGATAGAAAATGAGGACTATGAAAGCGCCCTGCGGACGGTCGAAGGCATGAGGGCTCTTGATCCCGGGGAATACAGGCTTTTGCTGGATGAGGGCGTATTGTGCGCCCGTGTCAACAGGATTCAGGATGCCATCGATGCGCTGGAAAAGTACATTGTCGCCGCGCCGCGCGACAGGGGGCGTCATGAAGCGGCCCTGTTGCTTCAGCAGTTGAAGCAGTCTCTGTGAAGCGAAGGGAGTGGCGGTTTTTCCGTCCGTGTGGGTAAAATGCGGCGGCGCGGAACTGCCTCTTGTCTCGGATGGCATAACGGAATAATTTAATTTGTGTGTGATTCGGAAAAACCGCTGTTTGGAGCGGTCCTTGGAAATTGACAGGAGATTTTAAAAATGTTCTTCCGCGCGCTTATGATGTTGGCAGTCGTGTTCATGGTGGCGGGCTGCGCTTCCAAAAAAGATAAAGGCGATATCGGCGATGTCCGCGTTGAGGAGAGGCAGGATATCACCGCCGGCCCCCTTGATGGAACGGAAGTATATCCTGGTCAGGCTGTGGGCGGCGTCATGCCCGGCACGCAGCAGGATCTGGTCGTCAATGTCGGCGATCGCGTATTCTTTGGCTATGACCAGTACAGCTTGACGCCGGAAGCGCAGCATACGCTGGAAATGCAGGCCGAGTGGCTCAAGCGTTATCCGAACGTGAACGTGACGATCGCGGGTCATTGCGATGAACGCGGCACGCGCGAATACAACCTCGCGCTTGGCGAGCGTCGGGCCAGTGCCGCGAAGGATTACCTGACGGCTCTGGGCGTTCCGGTAAGCCGCATTTCCACGATCAGTTACGGCAAGGAGCGTCCTGCCGTTCTCGGATCAACGCCGTCGGCATGGTCGCAGAACCGCCGCTCCGTAACGGAAGTTCAGTAAGAAGCAGGAACAGGGGCTTTACTTTTTCTGCTGTCGTCATAAATTATCCTTACCCCTCCCTTGGGAGGGGTAAGTCGTTTTAAAGGAACCGTTTATGAACATGTTCGCCCGTTCTTTTATCTGCGCTTCCATTTATGCGGTCGTTGCGTTTGCGCCTTCGTACGCTTTCGCCCAGCAGGACGTCAATGCCCGCCTCAACCGTCTTGAAAACGAGATACAGACGTTAAGCCGCGCCTTGTTCAAGGGCGAAATGCCTCCGGCGGATCAGATGGCTGCGATGGGGCAGGAGGAGGGCGGCCCCGCCTCGCTCGAGTTGCGGCTGCAGCAGCTTGAGATGGAGGTGCGCAATTTGACCGGGCGGCTGGAGCAGCAGGGCTATGAGCAACGTACCCTGCAGGAAAAAATCGAAAGGGCGCTGGCCGATTTTGAAATGCGCATCACGAATGCGGAGGCGCAGGCAGGCGGCAGCGCGGGAAGCTCTTCCGGCAACGTCGCTCCTTACCGGGGGATCGATACGCAGATGCAGGGAAGGGCGCAATTTCCCGCCAACATACAGCCGGAGGAATATCCGGCTGGCGGCGATGTTCCCGCGGTGCGGATGACGGGGCCGGAATCCGCGCCAGACGGACAGCTGGGCACGCTTTCCCAGTCCGTGGATGGCGCGCTGAGCGGCATTGCGGGCTCCCCTGCCGATGCGTATGAACAGGCCTACGCTCTTCTGCGCGACAAGCAATACGATGCAGCGGAAAAATCCTTCGCCGATTTTCTGAACCGTTATCCCAATCACGATCTGGCTGCAAACGCGAAATACTGGCTGGGCGAAACATTTTACGTGCGCGGCAATTTCGAGCGCGCTGCGCGCATTTTCGCGGAAGCCTACCAGCTTTACCCCAAGGGGCCGAAAGGGCCGGACAGCCTCCTGAAGCTGGCGCTGTCCCTCAACGGCATGGGGAAGAAAGACGATGCCTGTCTGTCCCTGAAGCAGCTGGCGCAAGAATATCCTGCCGGGTCCGCTCCTGTTCTTGCCCGCGCGGAACGCGAGGCGCAAAATATAGGTTGCCAGTAAATTTTATTTCCGTAAATTTTAAGGCGATGATATTGCCATGCAGCATTCTTGCTGCGCCGGCTGTGTTGACTTGTGAAGGTTTTCCATTACATTGGCGCATGGTTGCTTCACGATGCGTGAAGGATTTTAAATTAAATATGTTGAAGGGAGAAATTAGCATGAAACTTACTCAATTTTTTGCGCCAGCAGTTCTGGCAGCGGCCTTGGTGGCTGCGCCTGCTGCTTTTGCAAACCATGATGTTCCTGCTGGACATGGTGGTAGTGAACAAAATGCAGACGATCACGGGCATGGACACGGACACGGACACGGGCATGGACACGGACACGGACACGGACACGGACACGGACACGGGCATGGACACGGACACGGACACGGGCATGGACACGGACACGGACACGGACACGGACACGGACACGGGCAT
>JACQIJ010000161.1 GCA_016198545.1 Pseudomonadota bacterium | reverse complement strand
GTTTTGGTTCATCCGCAGTCGACCATTCATTCGATGGTTTGCTACCGCGACGGATCGGTTCTGGCGCAGATGGGCGCGCCCGATATGCGTACCCCCATTGCCTATGCGCTTTCTTGGCCTGAGAGGATGGAGACGACGGGCAGAAAGCTCGATTTTTCAAGGGCCATGAAGCTTGATTTTCAGCCCGTTGACGAAAAAAAATTTCCTGCCATCCCGCTTGCTTATGATTGCCTGAATGAAGGCCTTTGGGCCTGTGTAGCCATGAATGCGGCCAATGAGACGCTGGTCCAGGCTTTTCTGGACGGAAAAACAGGCTATCTCAATATTGTCCGGGGCGTTCGCGCAGCGGTCGAGGCGGCGCGGCCGCGGCAATTTTCGTCCGTGCAGGATGTTATTTCTTATGATAAAACTGTACGGGCCGCTGCGTTTGCGGCAATCGGGGATCATTCCAGAACAAGGAAGGCGACAGCTTTATGACGAGTAGTTCTATTTTCGACTGGACGCGACTTATTGCCGAAAACATATGGCTTTACGGCGGCGCGTTTGTTCTGGTCCTCAGTATCCTGGTGTTTATTCATGAATGGGGCCACTATATTGTTGCGCGTTTGTGCGGCGTCAAGGTCGAGAGCTTCTCCATTGGTTTCGGCAGGGAATTGTTTGGAATTACCGATAAGCACGGTACGCGTTGGAAATTCGCGCTGATACCGCTCGGCGGTTACGTGAAAATGTTTGGCGACGTCGATCCCGCCAGCGCGCGCCATCTGAACGGCGTCGAGGAGGGGGATGCCACCGGAAAAATGCGTCCGCTGACCACGTCGGAGCAATCCGTCGCGTTCTTCGCAAAGCCTGTGATGCAGCGTTTTGCCATTGTTTTGGCAGGCCCCGCCATCAATTATCTTTTTGCTGTTTTTGTTCTGGCCTGCCTGTATGTGTTTTACGGTCAGCCTGTGACGCCGCCGGTCGGCACGTCCGTCATCGGCGGCAGCGCAGCCGAAAGGGCCGGCTTCCAACCGCACGACGAAATTTTATCTATTGATGGCAAACAGGTGCGAGATTTTGATGATATCCGACGTGAAGTCATGGTGGGCCTTGATACGGAACGCGTCTTTGAAATACGCCGTGCCGGGAAAGTTATAAAAATAAATGCTGCGGCGGAAAGAAAAGAGGAGGAAGATCATTTCGGTTTCAAGCATACGCGGGGATTTCTGGGGCTTATCAGTCCCGGCAACGCTCTTCAGATTGAAAAAATCGTAGAGATTGACGGTAAGCCTATGAAGGATGTAGACGTGGCGCGCGCGGCGCTTCTGAAGGGAATGGGCATGATTATGACCATTACGCTCGATCGAGGCCTGGAGCAAGATAAATTTATCATCCAGCCTCTGGCGGAGTTCAATGGCGCGCTTAAAAACCCCGATGATATGAACTATAACAACCTTGTCGTCGCGAATATTGATGACGAGGTCTTCGTACGCTTTGGTGTTCTGAACGGCATTGGTGCGGCTGTTCGTGAGACGATTGATATCACGCGCAGTACGCTTGATGCTCTGGGGCAGATGGTGACGGGAACGCGCAGCGCGACGGAACTGGGCGGAATTATACGCATCGGGGCAATCGCGGGAGATATGGCAAAATCAGGCATTATTGCGCTGATAACCTTTACAGCTCTGCTGTCTATCAACCTCGGCCTGATCAACCTGTTCCCCATACCGATGCTGGATGGCGGGCATCTTTTGTTTTATGTAATAGAAATCGTTAAGGGAACGCCGATTTCCGAGCAAATTCAGGAATATGCCTTCCGTTTAGGGCTGGTCATCCTGGTTGGAATCATGGTATTTGCTAATCTGAACGACATTATGCAGTTGATTCTTTGATGAAATCGACATAATGTCCCGCCCGTGACTGAACCCAGTTGAAGCGTTGAACAGATGAAAAGCTTTCTCAGGCTCCTTGCCTTTGTAACCACGCTGCTTTTTGTTGCAGCTCCTGTTCTTGCGCAAGGATATTACAGCGCAGCGACAGGCGAAAAGATTGATGAAATCCGTATCCTCGGTGTAGAGCGCATCGAGCCTGCTACGGTCATGACTTATCTGGATGTCCGCGTTGGCGACAGCATGACGGACGAAACATTGGACAAAGCGCTCAAGAGTTTGTTTGCGACGGGCCTGTTCTCTGACGTCAATCTGCGCCAGAAGGGCCGCATTCTCGAAGTCAACGTCATAGAGAATCCCGTTATCAACGAAATCGCCTTTGAGGGGAACGACCGCATCGAGGATGACGAGTTGATGGCGGAAATTCAGCTTCGTCCGCGGCAGGTATTCACCCGGACGAAGGTGCAGGCGGACGTCAACAGGCTTTACCAGATTTACCGCCGCAATGGACGCTTCTCCGTGAATATCGACCCGAAAGTCATCAAGCTTGACCAAAACCGCGTCAATCTTGTGTTCGAGGTTGACGAGGGCCCGGTGACAAAAGTGGAGAGCATACGCTTCGTCGGCAACAAGAATTACGACGACGACAAGCTGCGCAGCGAAGTCAGCACAAGAGAGCAGCGCTGGTATCGTTTTATATCGACAGATGATCGCTATGATCCGGACCGTCTGGCATTCGATCAGGAATTGCTGCGCCGGTTCTACCTGTCGCAGGGTTATGCTGATTTTCGCATTGTTTCTGCAGTGGCGGAGCTTTCAAAGGATCACGATCATTTTTACCTCACCTTCACGCTGGACGAAGGCATCCGCTATCGTGTCGGCGAGGTGGGAATTCGTTCTGCGCTTCCGCATTTTGATGCGTCCGTGCTGAAGCAATACATCACCTTCAAGGCGGGTCAGTGGTATAACGCGGATGAGGTGCAAACGACTATTGACAAGATGACGGATGCCCTTGGGGATATGCAGTATGCATTCGTCTCTATCCGCCCGGATGTTCAGCGTCAGCGCGAGGAGAAAAACATCAATATCACGCTTGAGATCAGCGAAACGCCGCGCGTATTTGTCGAGCGTATCGACATCAACGGCAATGTGCGTACGCTGGACAAGGTTATCCGCCGCGAGATGGAAGTGATCGAAGGCGATCCGTTCAACCGGTCGAAGATCGCCAAGTCGGAACAGAAGATAAAAGATCTCGGTTATTTTGAGAGCGTCAAGGTTACGCCGCAGCAAGGCACTGCGCCTGACAAGACGGTCGTCGATGTCGAGGTGTCGGAACAGTCTACCGGTGAAATATCCATTGGCGCGGGCTTTTCGACGCAGGACGGCCCGTTGGCCGATCTGCGCATCCGCGAGCGCAATCTGCTTGGCAAGGGACAGGATCTTGAATTTGCCACGACCATTGCCGGAAAAAGGACGGAATTCGATCTCTCCTTCACCGAGCCGTATTTTCTGGATCGGGATTTTTCCGCGGGCGTTGACGTGTTTCACATCACGCGCGATCTACAGGATGAGAGTTCTTACGATCAGCGCCGTACGGGCGGCAGGCTGCGCTTCGGATATCCGCTTTCCGAGAAGTGGAGGCAGACTCTTAACTACAGACTCGAGCAGAACGAAATTGAGAATGTCGAAAATACAGCGTCCCGGTTCATTCGTGAACAGGAAGGAGACCGCCTGACATCTTCCGTCGGTCAGCGCTTGACCTATGACGACCGCGACAGCACGTTGTTCCCCACCAGCGGCCTGTACAGCTGGCTGGATACCGATGTCGCCGGCCTTGGCGGCGATGCGCAATATGTTTCAGGAAAACTGGGATCGATCTATTACTATTCCATTGCCGAGAGCTGGATATTCAGCGTGCTTGGTGAAACGGGTGCCATTACTGGCTATAACGATGAAAACGTGAAGATCAATGAACGCTTTTACTTGGGCGGAACCACCCTGCGAGGCTTTGAAAGCGGTGGCGTCGGCCCGCGCGATATCGGAACCTCGGACGCCTTGGGTGGAAATTATTTCTATCGCGGATCGGCAGAACTGGCCTTCCCTCTGGGGTTGCCCGAAGAAATGGGCATAAAGGGGCATGGCTTTACGGATTTTGGCTCTCTTTGGGGGCTGGATGATACGACCGGGGCCACGATCGTGGACGAAAATTCCATCCGTGCCGCCGGCGGCGTGGGAATATCCTGGCGTTCGCCGCTGGGTCCGATCCGGGCCGACTTTTCGTTGCCGTATGCGCAGGAAGATTACGATCAGGAAGAGAATTTCCGATTCAGCTTCGGTACGCGTTTCTAGTCAGGCGTGCCGCCGCAAACCCCGCGGAACAGGGGAGGCAAGCAACAAAAAACCGAGGAAGGATGTATAAAAATGAAATTGTCAAGAAATGCAAGTTTTGTAGTCGTTGCGTTGATTATTGTAGGCGCGTCTCTGTTCGGTTTTCATACCCAGGTAAAAAGCTCCGATCCGGCGCAGGCTCTGGATGGAATGACGAAAATCGCCGTTGTCGATGTGGAGAAGCTTTTGAAAGATTCTAAGGCGGCTGACAGCATCGAAAAGCAATTGATAGAGCGTCGTGAGAAACTTAAGGAAAAAGTGTTGGCGCAGGAAAAGAATCTACGCGAGACGGAACAGTCTATCGTTGACCAGAAAGCGAAGCTTTCCAAAGAAGACTTTGAAAAAAAGAAAAAAGAGTTTGAAAAGCAGTTGATCGAAGCGCGTCAGCAGCTTCAGAAGGACAAGCGCGGTTTGGAAAAAAGCGCCGGCATGGCTATCGACGAACTCAGAAGGAATATCGTTGAGATTATCGCTGAAATGGCGGATAAGGAAAAATATGACCTTGTCATTACGCGTCAGAATGTTGTTCTGGCCGTTAAATCGATGGAAATTACCGAACCGGTCATGACAGAGTTAAACAAGCGCGTCGATAAGATTGACCTGAAAGACGCCGCCGTCAACTGAATGAGGCATGCCGGGGGAACGCAATGGCCGATACAGTTTTTTTTAAACGCCAGCCCCCGAAAAACCTTAAGGAACTTGCCGCGCTTTCAGGGGCGGATATTGCCGATGGCGCGGATCCGTCGCTGCTAATAACGGATGTGGCGCCGCTTGATACGGCATCGATCGGCCAGATCTCTTTCTTCGATAACGTCAAGTACAGACCGCAGTTGCAATCCACCAAGGCTACTGCCTGCATCCTCTCGCCGGAGGCCGCTTCCCATGCGCCCTCTGGCACGGCGTTGCTGCTCAGCAAGTCGCCGTACAAGTCCTATGCGCTCGTTGCGCAGGCATTTTATCCGGATCAAAAGCCGCAGATACTGATATCCCCGGCGGCGCATGTCGATGCGGCGGCGGAAATCGGCGCCGGTACGGTCGTCGATGCCGGCGCCGTGATCGGCCCAGGCGTTAAAATCGGCGTCAATTGCCGTATCGGCGCGAATGCCGTTATATCCCATGCCTTGATCGGCGATAATGTCCGGGTTTATCCCGGCTGTTGTATCGGGCAGGACGGCTTTGGCTTTGCCATCGATCCGGCGGGGCATGTGAAGGTGCCGCAGCTGGGGCGGGTCATTATCGAAGACGGGGCGGAAATCGGTGCCAATACCTGCATCGACCGCGGCGCCGGACCCGATACCGTGATAGGGCGGGGCACATGGATCGATAACCTTGTGCAGATAGGGCATAATGTAAAAATCGGCAGGGGATGCATTATCGTTTCGCAGGTGGGCATTTCCGGCAGCACGGTTATCGATGACTATGTTGTTCTGGCCGGGCAGGTGGGTATCGCCGGGCATCTGCGCATCGGTAAGGGCGTGCGCGTGGCGGCTCAGTCGGGGATCATGCGCGACGTCCCGGCGGGTGAAGAGGTCATGGGCTCTCCTGCCCTTCCCATAAAACAAAAAATGAGACAGGTTGCATTTTTAAACCGTATGATTAAAAAAGGGAAAGACCAGAAGCGGAACAATGGTTAATGGCTGAGGAAACGGCAAATCTTCCGATAGATATCCTGCGGATCATGGAAATGATACCGCATCGTTATCCTTTTCTTCTCATCGACAAGATTATCGCGTTTACGCCCGGCGAAAGTGCGGTCGGCGTCAAGAACGTCACCATGAACGAGCCGCAGTTCCAGGGGCATTTTCCCAAGGTGCCTGTCATGCCCGGCGTCCTCATCATCGAATCCATGGCGCAGACGGCAGCCTGCATGGTCGTCAACACGCTGGGCAAGGATGCGGAAGGCAAGCTCGTCTATTTCATGACCATAGATGAAGCCAGATTCCGCAAGCCGGTTATCCCCGGCGACTGCATGCACATTCATGTCAAGGCTATCCAGAATCGCCGCAACGTCTGGAAGTTTCAGGGCGAGGCGAGGGTCGGCGACACCTTATGCGCCGAAGCGACCTACAGTGCCATGATCATGGACAAATAGGCTGTATTGTAACTTATCGCAACAAAGCGTGAGTTTGCCTGTAAGCCCCGGAAATGCTAGATTTTTTACATGAAAATGCAGATTCACCCTACAGCCATCGTTGAGAATGGCGCCGTCATCGGGGACGGCGTTCGCATAGGCCCCTATTGCGTCCTCGGCGGCGAAGTGAGACTGGGCGACAATGTAGTTCTTCATTCCCATGTCGCTGTGGCGGGGCGCACGACCATCGGCGCAGGAACGCAGATTTACCCTTTCGCCTCCATCGGTCATGCGCCGCAGGATTTAAAATATCACGGCGAGAGGTCTGAACTCATCATCGGGAAAAACAACGTCATACGCGAACACGTCACCATGAACCCCGGCACGGAAGGCGGCGGGATGAAAACCGCCATCGGCGATAACGGCCTGTTTATGGTGGGCGTCCATATTGCGCATGATTGCGTCATCGGCGACCATGTCATCATGGCCAACAACGCCACGCTGGGCGGGCATGTTGCGGTGGGCGACCACGCCGTCATCGGTGGTCTGTCTGGCGTTCATCAATTCGTCCGCATCGGCGCGCATGCCGTCATCGGCGGCACCTCCGGCGTTGAAAACGATGTCATTCCCTACGGCCGCGTAAAGGGCGAACGCGCGTTTCTCGCAGGCTTGAACCTTATCGGACTTGAACGGCGCGGATTTACGAAGGATCAGATAAAGACACTGCAGCGCGCCTTTAACCAGTTGTTCAGCGACGAAGGAACGATGGATCAGCGCATGGAAAGCGTCGCGCAGGAGTTTTCCAACCATCCTTTGGTCATGGACATGATTCAATTTGCGCGTGAAAAGACCCGGTTTCCCCTATGCCAGCCGCCCCGCAAAGCAGCCTGAACGAAAACGGCATCAAAAGCCTCGGCATCATTGCCGGCGGCGGCGCATTGCCGGCGCGGCTGCTCAGCGCATGTGACAGGCGCGGCATGGAAGTTTTTATCGTTGGTTTCGAAGGACAGACAGATCGGGCTCTGACGCACGGGCGAAATTATATGTTTACGCGCCTGGGCGCGGCAGGGCAGATTATAAACACGCTGAAATCCCACGGCATCAGCGACATCGTGCTTATCGGATCCATCCGGCGGCCCGGGCTGGCCGAACTGAGGCCCGATCTGCGGACGGCGCAGTTCTTCGCAAGGATAAGCTTGCGCGCGCTGGGCGATGACGGCTTGTTGAAAGCGATCCGGCATGAACTGGAGAAAGAGGGTTTTCGTATTCATGGCGTGCAGCAGTTCGTGGCCGATCTTGTGGCGTATAAAGGGCCGGTGGGTGCGCGCAGGCCGGACAGGGCGGCGCAGGCGGATATCGAGCGCGGACGCGAAGTATTGCGCGCCATCGGCCCGGCGGACGTGGGACAATCGGTCGTCGTGCAGGACGGCATCATTCTGGGCGTCGAGGCGGCGGAAGGCACGGACGAACTGATCCGCCGCTGTAGGTCCTACAAACGCCGGGCGCATGGCGGGGTTTTGGTCAAGGCCGCGAAGCCGGGGCAGGATATGGATCTGGATCTGCCGTCCATCGGGCCGGATACCGTGCGTCTGTGCGCGGAATGCGGGCTTGAAGGCATCGCGTTCGAGGCGGGACGAACCCTGTTGATCGATCCGCAGGAGGTTGCGGAGATTGCCGATGCGAAGGGTCTTTTTGTTACGGGGCACGATGCAGCCTGAGCAAATGCACATATGCATTATTGCCGGGGAGATGTCCGGCGATTATCTCGGCGCGCGGCTGATGGAGGCTATAAAGAAGGAGCACCCTGGCGTCCTCTTTTCCGGCATCGGCGGTCCGCAGATGGAGAAGGAAGGTCAGCAAAGCCTCTTCCCGATGTCGGATCTGTCCGTGATGGGGTTGACTGAAGTGCTGCCGCGCATACCGCTTCTGAGAAGGCGTATCGCGCAGACGGCGCGGCACATCAGGGAGCGGAAGCCGGGTATGGTCATAACCATCGACTCTCCTGATTTCAGTTTCCGCGTGGCTAAGCTGGCAAGACCTTTTTGCGCGAAGATGTATCATTACGTCGCGCCGACGGTCTGGGCCTGGCGTGCCGGGCGCGCGACGAAGGTGGCAAAGCTGTATGACGGGGTCATATGTCTGTTTCCGTTCGAGCCGCCGTGGTTTGAACTGGAAGGGATGCGTGCTGCCTTCGTCGGACATCCGGTCATGGAAAGCTGCATCGGCAAGGCGGACGGCGGAAAGATCAGAAGGGAACTAAGCATCCCGGCGGATGCGAAGGTTCTTGGCCTGTTGTTCGGTAGCCGGATGGGTGAATTGAACCGCACCGGTCCTGTGTTGCGCGAGGCTGCGCATAGGTATGCCAAAGATAATCCCGACATTCATATTCTGAGCCTGACCTTGCCGGATCTGGAGCGGGAGGCGCGCAACCTGCTGCAGGGGTTCCCGTGCGCCACGCACATAGTCACGGACCACGCGCGCAAGGCAGAATGTTTTGCCGCGATGAGCGCTGCGCTGGCTACATCCGGCACGGTAGGGATGGAGCTGGCCGCCGCAGGCGTGCCGCACGCCATCGGATACCGCATGAACGCGCTGACCTGGCAGATTGTGCGGCGAAAGCTGAGCGTGAAACACGCACATCTTATGAATATCCTATTCGAAAGCGAAGTGGTGCCGGAGTTCATACAGGGCAGGTGCAGAGCGGGGAATATTCTGCCCGCGCTGAAGACTCTGATGGAAGACGATGTTGCCCGTGCACGGCAACGCATGATGTTCGATAAGTTTTGCGAACACATCAGTGCGCCGGGCGGCGCGTCGTCATCGGATCTGGCGGCGCGTTTTGTGCTCGGCGCCGCCGCAAGCGGAATCACTTCCGCTTGCTCATAGGCACATAGGGGCGGGCGGTCGGGCCGGAATAAAGCTGCCGCGGGCGGCCGATGCGCAGGGAAGGCTCCTCGATCATCTCCTTCCACTGGGATATCCAGCCGACGGTGCGCGAGAGCGCGAACAGCACGGTGAACATACTGGTCGGGAATCCCATCGCCTTCAGGATAATGCCGGAATAGAAATCCACGTTCGGGAACAGCTTGCGTTCGGCAAAATAATCGTCTTGCAGCGCGATCCGCTCCAGTTCCTGCGCCAGCTCCAGCAGCGGATCGTGCTTGACGCCCAGATCGTCCAGAACCTCGTCGCATGATTTCTTGAGTACCTGTGCGCGCGGGTCGTAGTTCTTGTAGACGCGGTGGCCGAATCCCATCAGGCGCACGCCGCTGTTCTTGTCTTTCACCTGCTTCAGAAACTCGGGGATTTTGTCCTTGCTGCCTATCTGTTGCAGCATCTCCAGAACTTCCTGGTTCGCGCCGCCGTGGCTCGGTCCCCAGAGTGACGTGATGCCCGATGCGATGCAGGCGAACGGGTTTGCGCCCGAAGACCCGGCAAGGCGCACGGTGGACGTGGAAGCGTTTTGTTCATGATCGGCGTGCAGGATCATGATCTTGTCCATCGCGCGCGACAGAACCGGCTTAATTTTGTACGGCTCCGCCGGAACGCCGAAACACATGTAAAGGAAATTTTCCGCGTAGCTCAGGTCATTGCGCGGATACATGAACGGCAGGCCTTGGGAATATTTATAAGTCATGGCCGCCAGCGTTGGCATTTTTGCGATCAGCCGGTGGGCAGAGGTTTCACGGTGCGTGGGATTCCAGATGTCGAGCGAGTCATGATAGAACGCCGACAGGCCGCCGACGACGCCGCACATCACGGCCATCGGGTGCGAGTCCCGCCGGAAACCGCGGAAGAAGAAGTGAATTTGTTCATGCACCATCGTGTGATAGGTGATGCTGTGAACGAATTCATCAAACTGCTTCTGGTTTGGCAGGTCGCCGTAAAGCAGAAGATACGCGACTTCAAGGTATGTGCTTTTTTCCGTCAGTTCCTGGATGCTGTAGCCGCGGTGCTGCAGGATTCCCTCATCGCCATCGATAAAGGTGATGCGCGATTTGCAGCTGGCTGTCGAGGTGTAGGAGGGATCGAAGGTGAACATGCCGGTTTCGCCGTAGAGTTTTCGTACGTCGATGACTTCGGGCCCCTGCGTTCCCTGCAGCACGGGCAGCTTCCAGCTTTTGCCTGTCTGGTCATCGGTCAGGGTAAATGTTTTCTGCGGGCCCGTGCTTTCCGCCGGTTCGGATTTGACTGCCTTTTTCGCGACCATATTATGAATACCCCTCTCTGTGAATCCGTCTAGCCGTTCATAATACCTGTGTTGCAGCGCAGAAGCAAAGGGGAAGGCATCTGGAAGGAATTGCGTATTGTCCTCTCCCATACTCCATAGAAAAAAGCTGAATTGCCTCGCCGTTGCGTGATTTTCAATGACAGGAAATTGCGGCCAGCGCATATCTGGCTTGTCCATTCTTTCCGGTATGCGACATTCTAGGAACCGGAAAATTTTAATCGCGCAAGAGTCTCTTCCCTGCCGAAGATTTCGGCGGCGTGGAAGATGGAGGGCGAAACGGCCGTACCGGTGAGAGCGGCGCGCAGAGGCATGGCGACCTTGCCCAGTTTTCCGCCGGCGTGATCTTCGGCGATTTTCTTGCAGGTGGCCTCAATTTCAGCGGCGGTAAAGAAATTAAGCGCGGAGAGTGAGGAGTAAAGAATTTTTAAAATTTCCCCGGATTCATTTAACGTCTGCCGCGCCTTTTCATCGAAGGAGTAAGGGATTTTCTTCGCATAGAACGCGCCCTCATCGGTGAGTTGCAGCAGCGTCTTTGCGCGTTTTTTAAGTTCGTCCATCCCGGCCAGGAGGCGCTTTTGCGCCGTATCATCGCCCCCTATCGACAAATCGTGGCGTTTTTGAAGAAAGGGCCCAATGAGTTCCAGCAGCCGCGCATTGTCCGCGTTCTGGATATAGTGCGCGTTCAGGCTTTCCAGTTTCGCGAAGTCGAACCGCGCAGCGGCTTTCTGTACGTGGTCGAGGCCGAACCATTCGATGGCCTGCGCGGTCGAAATAATTTCATCATCGCCGTGCGACCAGCCGAGGCGCAGCAGGTAATTGCGCAGCGCTTCGGGCAGGTAGCCCATGTCGCGGTATTCCTCCACGCTCGCCGCGCCGTGACGCTTCGACATTTTTGCGCCGTCCGGCCCCAGGATCATCGGCAGATGCCCGTATTCCGGCACGGGCCAGCCCATCGCATTGATAATACACATCTGCCGCGGCGTGTTGTTCAGATGGTCATCGCCGCGAATGACGTGCGTGACGCCCATGTCGTGATCATCCACCACCACCGACAGCATGTAGGTGGGAGTGCCGTCGGAGCGCAGAATGATGAAATCGTCCAGCTGTTCATTTGCCACGCGCACATTGCCCTGCACATGATCGTTTACCGCTGTTTCGCCGGTCAGCGGGGCCTTGATGCGCACGACCGGGTTTACGCCGTTCAGTGGCTTGCCGTCGGCGTTTTTATCGCGCCAGCGGCGGTCATAGACGGGAGGGCGGCCTTCGGCTTTCGCCCTCTCCCGCATTTCGGTCAACTCTTCCGGCGTGCAGTAGCAGTAGTAGGCATGGCCTTTTTCAAGAAGCGTGCGGGCGACCTCGGCATGGCGGGCCTGCCGTTCGAACTGCGAGACGATTTCCCCGTCCCAGTCCAGTTCCAGCCATTTCAGGCCGTTGACGATAGCAACGACGGCTTCCTCCGAATGGCGGGCGCGGTCGGTGTCTTCGATCCGGAAAAGCATCTTGCCGCCGTTATGTTTTGCATAAAGCCAGTTATAGAGTGCGGTGCGCGCGTTGCCGATATGCATGAAGCCCGTGGGAGAGGGCGGAAAGCGCGTGACGACGGACATTTTCAAGACCTTCAACCTTTCGGCGGCATTTTAAGCATAAAAACTGCAGGCGCAAAAGGCGGGAAATTTTCAAGGAAACAGGACTTCAGCAGCCTGTCAGGCCAGTTGTGGTTTCCGAGTACGGCTTGCCACGGCTTTCAGTTTTTCGAATGCGGCGGCTTCGATTTGTCTGACCCGCTCCCTTGTCACGCCGATTTCATTCCCTACATCCTCGAGCGTTCTTGTCTCTTCGTCTTCGTTCAGGTGACGCTTTGCCATGACTTCCGCTTCGCGCTTTGTCAGGCCGGCAGCGTTGAACATTTTCTTAAGGAAGCGCGCTTCCGAAGCCCGGGAGGAAAGTTCGAACGGACCATCTCCCTCTTCCGCAAGAAAATCAAGCGGCGTAACAGTGTTGCCGTCGCCGTCAGCCAGAGGAATGTCCAGCGATAAGGGGCCGGCAGAGCGCCTCATTTTTATCTCGGCAATTTTATAAAGAGGGAGGCCAACCTTCTTTTCAAATTCGGATTCTTCTTCCGGCGTCATGGGGCCGATGCCGTTCTTTTTCTCCCATTTTTTCAGCATCCTGTCATGCCTGTTCAGGATTCTCTCATCCGACGGCGCGACATTCGGAGGGCTGTGCTGGATAGTTCTGAATTTTAGCGTATGCCTTTGCATGCGCTGCATCATCCAGTGGCCGGCGTAGGTCAGCAAGCTCGCGCCGGCAGTAGCATCGAATTTCCTGACGGCGATGATAAACCCTATGCGCGCTTCCTGCAGGAGGTCGTCATAATCAAGCCCCGTGCTGGTGGACCATTGCCGCGCCTTCATCCTGCAGAACGGCAGGTGCGCATCCATAATCCGTTCGAGGGCGTTTTCATCGCCGGTTTTCTGGCAGGTTTTTATGAGCGCGATCTCCTCTTCCGGGGAGATGTGCAGCTTTTTTCTTCTGACGAACGGAATTGAGTTTTTCTTCGATTTTGCCATTCTCATGCTTGTTATTTCCTTTTACGATTATTGGACCTTTCTGTTCTTGAAGTAGGTTGTAATCATGGACAACAGGATATGAATTCTGCCGTAACTCTGAGTTTTTTTAACGCCGCATTCTTGAGCTGGCGAATGCGCTCCCTTGACAGGCCTGAAGATCGGGCAATTTCAGCCATATTTCCCATCTCATCTTCATCCGTAAGGTAGCATAACCGAATGACTTTTCGTTCTATAGGCGAGAGATTTGCATTATCCAGCGCTTTGTGAAGATAGCGAATCTGGGATTCGCGGGATAGAATGTCCAAAGCGTTGGCCCGGAAGTCGGGCAGGATATCGAGGCGTGATGTACTGTTCCCGTTCTCTTGAATGATAGGCTCGTCCAGCGAAGAAGCCGCGCCGAAGTACACGGACGTTATTTCAGAAATTTTGCTAAGCGGGTGGCCAAGTTTTTCTTCCATTTCAGATTGCTGCGCCGGGGTCAGAGGAGTAATTCCATGATCTTTTTCGCGTTCTTTCATCAGCGCATTGAATTTTTTCATGATATCCTGATCCGCATCATCCATATTTACGGGCCGGCTATGCAGGGTTTTGTTCTTGTCCAGATAGCGCTGCATGCGCTGTTCTATCCAGTAACCCGCATAGCTCAGGAAGCGTAACTCCCGGGTTAAATCAAATTTTCCAGCGGCAATGAAAAGACCTATGCGCGCTTCCTGATAAAGGTCTTCATAATCGACCCCTGTTTTATCGGATCGGTACCTCGCGCGCATCACGCAATAATTATTATGAGCGGTCAAAAGTGTTTCGATGGCGGATTCGCTGCGGGTTTGTTGGTAATCCCGAATAAGTGCGTATTCTTCATCCCGTGAAATATGTCGCTTATTTTTTCCGGAGGGGAGGCACGGCACTTGTTCCAGCAGCTTTTTAGTCATGGCGGAT
>JACQIJ010000160.1 GCA_016198545.1 Pseudomonadota bacterium | reverse complement strand
TGTCTGGTTTGGTGTGTTATGTGTTTATGTTTGTGTTGGTTTTTTGTATATGATTCAGTATTTGTGTTGGGAGTTGTTTATAGTTAATATGTTTTTATTAGTCAGGTTCAGATGTTTTTATTAGTGATTTTTTATGTTTGTAGAAAAAATAGTTTTTTGTGCTTGCATTTTGTATTATAAAAATATATTTTCTATGAAACATATTTCGCCTTGAAGAGACAACATATCCCATCATTTGCTGGAAATGGCCGTCCGGACGGGTTAGCTTAATGCCCGTACAGCGTAACGATTCGAACGGGATTGGGAATGGCAGGCACAGCTGTAAAACTCCGCGACGCCAGTCTTGAGGACAAATATGTCCTTGAAGACGGCGCTGCGTTCATGTCCGGCCTTCAGGCTCTGACCCGGATTGCGCTTGTTCAGCGACGGCACGACAAGGCGGCGGGGCGGGATACGGCCGGTTTCATCAGCGGTTATCGCGGATCCCCTCTCGGAAACTTCGACCGGGAAATCTGGCGCGCGCGCAAATATCTCGACGAACAGAACGTGAAGTTTGTTTCCGGCGTGAACGAGGACCTGGCGGCTACCGCCGTCTGGGGAACCCAGCAGGTCGGCCTCTTGCCCGGAGCGAAGCATGAGGGCGTATTCGGCATCTGGTACGGCAAGTCGCCGGGCGTCGATCGATCCGGCGACGTCATGCGGCATGCCAGCGCGAACGGCACGGCGCCGCACGGCGGCGTTCTGGCGATCGTCGGCGACGATCACGGCTGCAAATCGTCCACTTTGCCGTGTCAGAGCGATCATGCGCTGTATGCCATGCAGATACCTACTCTTTATCCTGCCAGCATTCAGGAATTCGTCGAATACGGGCTTCTGGGCATTGCGATGTCCCGCTATTCGGGGTGCTGGAGCGCGCTGAAGGTGACGAGCGAAACGGTGGAAACCTCCGGCACGGTCGATCTGTCCCGTGAAAACCGCGAAATCGTCATTCCCACGGAGGCTGAATTCAAAATGCCGCCCGGCGGTCTGCATATCCGCCTGAACGACAAGCCGCACGATATCGACTGGCGGCTGCAGAATTACAAGCTTTTCGCCGCGCGAACATTCGCGCGCGTCAACAATATAGATCGCACGGTTTTCGACAGTCCGAAGCCGCGCTTCGGAATCATTACGGCCGGGAAGTCATACGGCGACGTGCGCCAGGCCCTGATAGAGCTTGGCATTACTGACGAAGTGGCAGCGGATATCGGCCTGCGCCTGTACAAGGTCGGGATCGTCTGGCCGCTGGAGCCGGAAGGCATAGCGTCGTTCGTTGAGGGTCTTGAGGAGATTTTGATCGTCGAGGAAAAGCGCGAGATGATCGAATACCAGCTCAAGCAGCAGATATACAATTGGGAAGCAGGCCGCCGCCCCCCCGTCATTGTCGGCAAGTACGATGAGGAGGGGGATCCTCTCCTGCCCCTGCATAACGATCAGTCTGTCGGCATGGTCGCGCATGTGATCGCAAAACGTATCCGCCGCTTCTATCATAATGAGCAGGTAGAAAAGGCGCTGAAATTCTACAGCGGCTATGAGGAGGCGATGAAGGGCTACCTGCCTCCTTCCATCCGTCGGCCTTATTACTGCGCGGGCTGCCCGCACAATACCTCAACGAAGGTTCCGGAGGGCAGCTTTGCCATGGTGGGCATTGGCTGCCATTACATGGTGCAGTGGATGGATCGCGATTCCGCGCTGTGCACCCAGATGGGCGGGGAGGGAGTGCCGTGGATAGGCGCCGCGCCGTTCAGCGAAACGAAACACATTTTTGCCAATCTCGGCGACGGAACCTATTTCCATTCCGGCACGCTGGCCATTCGCGCCGCGGTGGCGGCGAAAATCAATATTACTTATAAGATTCTTTATAACGATGCGGTCGCCATGACGGGCGGGCAGCCCGTGGACGGTGACATGCCGGTCTGGCGCGTAGCGCAGCAGGTCATGGCCGAAGGCGTTTCGAAATGCTGGATACTGACTGAGCGTCCGGAGGATTATAAGGACCGGAAGAATATCCCGCCGGAGGTTCCCGTCATGCCGCGCGCGTGGTTTTCCAGGGTGCAGGAGGAAGCGCGCAACACGCCCGGCACGACCATCATTATTTACGACCAGACCTGCGCCGCCGAAAAGCGCCGCCGCCGCAAGCGCGGAAAATACCCGGATCCGCCGAAGCGCGTCGTCATCAACAAGGACGTGTGCGAAGGGTGCGGCGATTGCAGCGCGCAATCGAACTGCGTAGCCGTGCAGCCTCTTGAAACCGAATATGGCCGCAAGCGCCAGATAAACCAGTCGCTGTGCAATAAGGATTTTTCTTGCCTGAAAGGGTTCTGCCCGTCCTTTGTGACCGTTCACGGCGGCGATCTGAGAAAGACGGAAGCGGCCGCGGCAGACGATATTTTCGCGGGCATGCCCGATCCGTCCGTGCCGGAACTGGGTGCGCGGGCGTGGAACATCATGGTCACGGGCATCGGCGGCACGGGCGTCCTGACCATCGGCGCGATCATGGGCATGGCCGCGCACCTGGAGGGCCATCATTGCCGCAACCTCGATCAGACGGGTCTTGCGCAGAAGGGCGGGGAAGTTCTGTCCCATATACGGCTTGCCGCCGACCGGGAAGAGCTTCGCACCGGTCATATTATCACCGGCGGCACGGATCTGCTGCTGGCCTGCGATATCGTGTCCGCCGTCGGTAAAACGGCTTTTGAAACCTTGAATGCCGAACGCACCCGCGCCGTCGTCAATACCGACAACACGCCTGTGGCGGATTTCGTTATCAACAACAGGCTGGATTTTCATCAGGATCAGATAAAAAATAACCTGCTTTCCGCAACAAACGGCGGTTGCCGCCACTTCGTGCCCGCGACGCACTACGCGATGACTCTTCTCGGCGATGAAATCGCCACCAACATATTCATGCTTGGCTACGCATGGCAGAAGGGGCTTGTGCCGCTTACCCATGCCGCGCTCGATCGCGCGATTGAACTGAACGGCGTGGCGGTGGCGATGAACAGGCGCGCCTTCAATTTCGGGCGTCTTGCGGCGCACGATCCTGAAAAAATCGAACAGGTGGTAAAAGAAGTGTCCGGCAACGGCGAGACTGAGCCTATCGCCCAGACGCTGGATGAAGTTATAGAAAAGCGCGCGGCGCATCTTACGGACTATCAGAATTCCGTCTATGCAAAGCGTTATACGGACATGGTTGCGCGCGTGCGCGCAGCCGACAAGGGACATACGCTGACGGAAGCCGTGGCCCGCAACTATCACAAACTGCTTGCCTACAAGGATGAATACGAAGTCGCCCGCCTGTTCACGAACGGCGATTTCATTAACAGCGTCAAAAGCCAGTTTGCAGGGAATTTCAGGCTTCATTTCCACATGGCTCCGCCTGTGATGGAACGCGCCGATCCTGCAACTGGTCGTCCGAAGAAGCGGGAGTTCGGGCCGTGGATGCTGGGTGCGCTGGGCGTTCTGGCGAAGTTCAAATTCCTGCGTGGCACGCCGATGGATATTTTCGGGTATCACCGCGACCGCCGCGCAGAGCGCGCTTTGATCGCGCAGTACGAAAGTGACATCGAAGCCGTTCTAAAATACTTGTCGGCAGATAATTACGACGTGGCGGCGCAGATTTTGTCTTTGCCGGACATGATTCGCGGTTACGGTCCTGTGAAGGAAAAGAATATGAAGAATGCTGCGGCTTTGCGGGGAAGTCTTTTGCCGCGTCTTGCTAACGGGCTGACGCAGAGGAAGGCAGCTTGATTTATTATGCCGATAGACATTTCTTTCCGTGATTTTGATGAAACGGATATACATCTTCTTAAGCAATGGCTTGCGATGCCGCATGTCAAAGAATACTGGCAGGAGGATGAGGATGGGCTTAGGGAAAAATTTCCAAGTGGCCTGAAAAAGAGGGGCGTTTTGCCTTTTATCGCTATGATAGACGGTCGTCCCATCGGATATATCCAGTATTACGAAGCCTGCAATATCGGCGGTGGCTGGTGGCCAAATATGCGGCCCGGCGTGTTTGGCATCGATCAGTTTATCGGCGAACCCGACATGATCGGACGGGGAATTGGAACGACAGTTATAAAGTCTATGATCAATCGCATATTTTCTTGTACGCATGCTGATGAAATCATTGCGGATCCAGATCCCAAAAACGCGCGTGCCATCCGCGCTTACGAGAAGTCGGGATTTCACAAAGACGCTGAAATCGATACCCCCGGCGGCAGGGCGTTGCTGATGAGAATTCGCAGGCAGGCTATTTAAAAAATTTCTTCATCCTCTCGACCGCCTCCTGCAGAACCCCCCGTTTTTTTGCGAAGCAGAATCGTATCAGCGAGTGCGGCGGCGGGCCGTTTTCGGGGGCGTAGAACGCGCTCATCGGGATAGCCGTGACGCCTCCTTCCTTCGTCATCCATTCGCAGAATTTAACGTCGTTCCCGGCAAATCCGAGCGGCGCAAAATCGGCAACGATGAAATACGTTCCTTCGCAGGGCAACACATCAAATCCGACTTTCTTCAAACCATCGGTCAGGAAAAGGCGTCCCTCGTTCATCTGCGCCGCCAGGCCTGTAAAATAACCGTTTTCGGCAGCGAGTCCCTTTGCAACGGCATTCTGCAGCGCGGGCGGGGTGGCAAAGGTCGCGTTCTGGTGCGCGGCGGCTACGGGCTTCAGCAAGTCCGGCGGCGCGCTGACATACCCGACCTTCCATCCGGTCATTGAAAAAGTTTTCCCCGCCGATCCGATGCGCAGGCAGCGTTTCTTCATGCCCGGGAGCGTCATCAGGGGGATGTGCTTGCGCCCGTCATAGGTCATGTGCTCATAAACTTCATCGCACACCGCGTAGGCGTCGAACTCCTCCAGCAATCGTGCAATTGCTTCAAGTTCCGCGCGCGTGAAAACCTTGCAGGCCGGATTCATCGGCGTGTTGAGGACAAGAAGCTTCGTTTTTGCCGAGAACGCCGCGCGCAATTCCGTCTCATCCAGTTTCCAGTCCGGCGGCTGCAGCCGGATAAAGCGTGGTTTTGCGCCGGTCATCAGTATTTGAGGGACATAAATGTCGAAAAACGGCTCTATCACGATGGCTTCGTCGCCGGGGTTCAGCAGGCCGGCAAAGCAATCGAGCAGGGCTTCCGACGCGCCGGACGTGATGAGCGTTTCCAATTTCGCGTCCGTATCCAGCCCGTAAAATCTTTTGTCCGCCGCCGCCACGGCCTCGCGCAGCGCGGGAATGCCGAGGGCGGG
>JACQIJ010000149.1 GCA_016198545.1 Pseudomonadota bacterium | reverse complement strand
TACTACAGATAACTATATAAATATTAACAAACATTTTAACTTTATTGTGTACAATGAGACTGTGGGGGGGTGTTGTGATCCTAATGACCGATGGGGACCTTCAATCTATGAAAAATAATTGCAAGGGATTTTCTCTTATCGAGCTCGCCATAGGGCTGGTAGTCATCGGACTGTTGGTGGCCGCCGTGACCCAATGGGTCAAGACGGAGCTTGTAAAATCGGATATAAATTCGACGAAAGACCGCGCAGAAATCGTTATCGCCGCCATCAATGCCTATTACGATGACAACGGGCATTATCCTTGGCCGGCAAACCCGGCGGTTACCGAAGGGAATTCAAATTACGGAAAACAAGATCTCGCCCTGCCCTCCACCTCTGCGCCAAACGAAGTCGTGCGCGGATCCGTCCCGTTTGCCGATCTTAAAATCAGCATGAAAGACACACTGGACGGTTGGAACAATAAATTCACCTACGCGGTTTCAAAGAACCAGACAGGTCCGCCCGCGCCGATGCCCATGCCAACGACCGGCGTAATAACCGTGTCGGCCCTTGTCCCCTCGAATCCGCCGCAACCGCCGCCGAACGACTGGGTGGCTGCAGAAGTTCCAGGAGTTTACTGGGTTCTTGTATCTCACGGCAAGAGCGGAAGCGGCGCTTATGCATCTTCCGGCGTTCTCATTCCCTGTCCGACTGCTGCGCCTGTCCCTGCGGAAGCAGACAACTGCGATGGCGACGATCATTTTTACATGTCCGGCGATAAGTCAGGAACGACAACTGCGCAAAGATCAACGCGCGACGGCGGAAATTATATGGATGATTATACTTATTACACGGATGAAATTTACGACCGCGGATGGGTGAATGTACAGAGCACCGCAAATCAGGATAACGCTATCAATAATTTCGGCATAATCGGAATCAAAACGGACAATCCGGGACAAAGGCAGCAACTCAATCCTGTTACCGGTAACATGGAATGGGTCGCCAGCGGCGTTGATTTTGACATCAACGGAACGGCCCGCGCCAATTTTGCAGGGCCCAACCCAACGGATGAAAAGGGCTTTCTGAATTCACAAAAATTCTGTGCCGATGGAGGCGGAGATTGTTTTGAAGCAAAAAAAATCGGCGGAACGGGCATGCAGGATTGTTTCGACAACACAAATCCGGCCACGCCTCCAAATGGAATGGCCGGAATAGGTTTTAATGCAGCCAAGTGCCTGAACACAGCAACGACCATCCCTGCATTTGACTGCGGATCGGGATATGCCGTTGGTTTTGACGCAACAGGAGCAATCGTATGTGGAAACTAAGAAAAATCTCGGGCTTTACGCTGATAGAAATGGCCGTCGTGCTTCTTGTCACGGGGCTTATCATAGCATCGACGGCATCGTATTACGGACTGTATCTGAAACGCGAGGCCGAAAAGACCACGGGCGTCCACATGAAAGCCGTGACGGACCAGATCAGCGCCTTCCGGAATATTAACGGACGCTATCCGGCTCCGGCATCGCTGACCCTGCCGCGCGGAAACCCGGATTACGGCCGGGAGGACGCCACGGTCTGCCGCAACGTCGCGAAAGCCCCCGGCACCTGCGAGAACGGCATCTGCATCAAGAGCACATCGCGTGACCTCGATCCTGCCGTCCCCGGCAATGAAACAGTGCGCGTATGCGTGGGCACTATTCCATTCCGGCAGCTCAACCTGGGCGAGGAATATGCTTTTGACGCCTATAACAGCCGTCTTCTGTACGCGGTAACGGAAAACATGACTAACGATGCATTGTTCAAGGCCGATATTGGCGGCATCGAAATCCTGAAAGCGCAGGGAACAGATTCGGCTCTTGCCGACGCCGACAGGGGATCAGCCCATTTCGTCATTATCAGTCCCGGCCCGAACCGCGCCGGCGCATATACCGCGGATGGCGTACAGGTGCCATGCCCGTCAACGGGCGCAGAAAATACGAACTGCAATAACGGCCCGGCTGCCACATTCCGCGTTGCTCAAACGGATACGTCGAGCGATAACACCGCCTTCGACGACAAGATCAACTATTTCATCCGTGAGCCCGTTCCCTTGTGGCAGATGTCTCCGGACTCCGTCGCGCGCACGCAGGGCGACATGATTCTAAAGCCCTCGGGCGCCCTTGGAACGAAGATCAACTCCGTCAACAACGATGACCCGCTGCTTAGCAAGGCTTTCGTCAACGGGGTCATGCGCGCCAGCAAATCGATGGAAGGGCAAAAAATATGTAACGAAGGCGGAAACGATTGTTTTTATGCCAGTGCGCTGGCCGGACCGCTGCTTGCGCCGAATGACAATTCCGGTATGAAGTGTCCGGAGGACGACCCGGATGGCGCGGGTCAGTACATGGTCGCTATAACGGGCGGAAAACCGGTTTGCGAGGACGTTATAAGCGCTGTCTGTCCCGAGGGGCAGGTTATGGTGGGCAAGAATGCCAGCGGCATCCAATGCGTAACGGCTGCCGGACCGCCGCCGTGCATAAATTGCTGCCCTTCCTTTACGACGAGCATTTGCAACAGGCCCTATACGGTTCCGGAAAGAGGCGCCAGCGGCGTTGTTGATGTATACGACACGAACGGCACGGGCGGCGCATGGGAATACTGGTACTGCAATCCCCAAAGCCAGTGGGTTCTTGCAAGTTCGAATTATTCTTGCGCCGACTGCGTCCCTGTGGCCGAAGAGTTTCGAAATTTCGGCTGCGGCAAGGGTTTCAGCGGCGATACCGCCATCTACCGCATTGCTCTCTCGTGCCCCGGATACGGCATCAGCTTTCTTGACGCTGTCGGGGCCTGGCAGGGACCGCCTGTCAGCAGCAACTGCCAGTGCATTGAAGAAACCCAAACTGTAGGCTTTGACTGCCCGGGCCAAACAGGCATTTACAACGCATCGAGAAATCACGTCTGCGACAATTATGATCCGGCCACAAACTCGGGAGATTACTGGACCGATTGGGACCACTCGGCAGCGAGCAGTTGCCCCTGCACGCCCGGGCCGGTACAACAGCAGCAAGCCTGTCCGAGCGGCGGCGGATACATCCTTATTGAAGGAACGCGATCATGCCCGGACGGAAATATAACCGGCTGGCAGGAGGTCGCCAATTACTGCTCTCAGCCGCCCACATGCGACCCAAGCGAATACCAGGAATATTACGACTCCTGCCCGCAGGGCTATACGCCCAACCCCAACGGAACTCTGATGCGCCAGACCCGCAACTGTACGACCGGCGGATGGAACAATCCGCAATTTATATTCAGCGATTGCATTCCGGGCCAGCCGAGTTCGTGCGCATGGGCGGTGTCGGGAACGCCGCAAACCAGTTCCGCGGGCGGCATCGGCGCAAGGGCAGGAACCTCGTGCAGCAATTGCAGCGCATCCGGCCCCTGCTATACGGGCAACGGCCCTTGGTCAAACTATTCAAACTGCACCTGCAGCGGGGGATAACATCGCATGATCCGGAACCGGAAAAAGTCAAAATCATTCCCCAATCAGGGGGGGTTTTCACTGGTCGAGCTTTCGATCGTCATCATCGTTTCCGGCATCGTAACCCTGCTTATCTCATCGTTTTTGACCATGTACAAAGGCCAGAACGAACTAGTGAAAACGGCCGAATCCATAGAAATGGCGAAGTACGCAACACAAGCTTATTTTTCAGTTTACGGCCGCTACCCCTGCCCTTCGGACATCACCCTGCCGCAGGCGGATCCCAATTACGGCGTTGAAAACAGGGATTCCGCTACGGGGCTGTGCCTGACGACCCCGGCTTTTCCGGCAGTCGACGGCCGCGATGTGAACGCGAACGGCGGACCAGACGATAGCGAGAAAATCCTGATAGGCGGACTTCCTTATAAAAGCCTGTCGGGGGAACTGCTCGGACCCGATATCGAAATATCCAAGGTCAAACAAAACAATATCCTTGATGGGTGGGGGCATCAACTGACCTACGTCGTAACGAAAGGGATGACGGCCGCGGCAACTTACGACGATGAATCGGGGTCTATTGAAGTAAAGGATGAAACGGACAGATCGTTATTAAGCCTGTCAGGATCGGCGCATGCCGCGTTTATTTCCCACGGCAAGAACGGGCGCGGGGGATACGACAAGAACGGCATAAGGGCTCAGAGCTGCGCCGGGGTAACGCTGCCTCCGCCCCCGCCGCCGCTGGTAGCCTCACCGCCATCCGAGCTTGAGAACTGCGATCACGACGATGGAACTCTGCTGAGCGGCCTGCGCAGCGAAGCATCCTATGCCTTCAACGACGACATCGTTGGCTTCATGCTGCTGAAAAAGAGCTCTCTATGGAAGCAGGCGGGCGTGCTGACGGTACCCAATCCCGGCAACCCCGGCCAGACAATTGATATCCCGCAACGCGTCGCCGCGAACAAAGGCAATGTCGGCATCGGAATCAGCGATCCGCAAAAAGAACTGGATGTCATGGGCAATCTTATGGCTCTGGAATTCAGGACAAGGGAGGTGTGCGATTCAACTTCCGACAACTGCATTCCGCCCGAATATATAGGCGGCGACGTTCCGGACATGACATGTCCTTCCGGACAAGTCATTGTCAGCATCGAGGGCCTGACAGTGCCTCCGGGCAGCCCGAGTTACGACAGCGGCAATCCGGACAAGAAATACCCGAAAGTCAACTGCGCCGCCGTAGCCTTTACGCCGCCGCCGCCGGGCAGCAGCTGCGCCCCCGGACGCCTTGCGGGCGTAACCAGCACCGGCGGGCTTATCTGCCGCTGAGTTATTTTTTCAGGCCGTAGGCAAGAGAGGCTTCGAGAAAACCGTCAAGATCGCCGTCAAGAACGCCGAAAGCATCGGTATTCTCATGCTCTGTCCGCAGATCCTTGACCATCTGATAGGGCTGCAGAACATAGGATCGTATCTGGTGCCCCCATCCGATATCCGTTTTTTCGCCCTGTATCGCGGCCTTGGCTTCCTCGCGCTTTTGCAGCTCAAGCTCATACAGGCGGGCTTTCAGCATGTTCATCGCCTTATCCCGGTTCTGGTGCTGCGACCGTTCCTGCTGGCACGCCACAATAATTCCAGTCGGCATGTGGGTCAGGCGGACGGCGCTGTCGGTCTTGTTGACGTGCTGGCCGCCAGCGCCGCTGGAACGGTAAGTGTCCACGCGAAGATCCTTCGGATCTATCTTTATATCGATCGTTTCGTCTACGGCCGGCGAAACGCCGACGGACGCGAAGCTGGTATGTCTGCGCGCGTTCGAGTCATAGGGGGAAATCCGCACGAGCCGGTGTACGCCGCTCTCGGCTTTCAGCCAGCCATAGGCGTTTTCGCCTTCTATCATGATGGTGCACGATTTGATGCCCGCCTCTTCGCCATCGCTGCGATCGAGCTGCGAAACGCCGTAGCCGTGCTGTTCCGACCATCGGGTGTACATGCGCAGGAGAATCTCCGCCCAGTCCTGCGCCTCCGTGCCGCCGGAACCGGCGTGCACTTCCAGATAGGCGCTGTTTGTATCCGCTTCGCCGGACAGAAGGCTTTGCAGCTGCATTTTCGCCGCCCGCTCCTGAAGCGCGCGCAGAGACTGTTCGGCTTCGTTTATGATTTCCTCATCCCCCTCCTCCTCGCCGAGGAAGATAAGACCCACATTGTCGTTCATGCCGGATTCGATAGACCTCACAGCCCCGATTTTCTGATCGAGGCGCGTACGTTCTTTCATGATGGATTGTGCTTTTTCCTGATCAGACCAAAGATTGGGGTCCTCGCAGAGAGAGTTCAGTTCCTCAAGACGCCTGAGCGCATCATCCCAGTCAAAGATGCCTCCTCAGCAGCGCAAGGGAGTCTTTTATTCCATTAACGACTGCTTCGGTTTCCGCTTTCATGAATCAGGCTGCTTCCTGCTGAATGGCGGGTTTCTGGCGTGCCTCGGCGAAGAAATCAATCATCGCAGCGGCAAACCGCGTCTTTTCCTCGGACTGAGCGCAGATTCCCGTCATAAGGTTGCCGTCAATGCAGGGCGTGGAAGAATCAACCCATTTCAGACCCGCCTGCGCGGCCATATCTTTCATCTGCTCAGGCCCGCTGACCGTGCGGCTGTCCAGATTGCCTGTAAACATCAAAATCTGTAAGGCGTCGTTATAAGCGGCAACGGGCTTGCAAGCCGCCATGAAACTACCGATAAAGCGTTTCGTGTGAGCCGTGATCTTCAATTTGTCCATGCTACGCGTTCCGCCGGGGATGACCAGCATGGCATAGTCTGCGCCCAGGGCGGAGCTAAGCGGCGCATCCACGGCAAAATGGTGGCCCCATTCCATCCCGTTCCAGCCGTTCACCAGGCCTGGTTCCGGGCTGACGATTCGGGCGTTGGCCCCCGCCTGCATCAGCGCTTTTTGCGCAGCAATCATTTCAGCTTCATTAAATCCGTTGGCAACAAGTATGGCGACTTTTACGCCGGGAATCGTCTTGGACATCGTTGTTGGAACCCTCTTTAACTCTTCAGGAATCATTGTTATGCGTTTTTCGCAGACGCGAAAATTGACGATTTTTCGAGAGTTGTCAAGTTTTTCAGGCGAGAGTCGGATTATTCAGGGAACAATAATCGGGGCCAAGCATCTCGCCGTTGTTATAGAGTTCCATCATATCTATGGCAGTCGGGACCTGTTGATGTGCAAGATCCCTGAAAATTTCAAAGGCTATTTTGAATGTTTTCTCCAGCACAGGAGGAGGAACGATTTCTTCCCCGCGATTGTTGGCAGGGTGAAGAGCGCATGCCCTGTTATATAGGAAAGAAGCAAGAACCAGCCCGTCCTGCGGACCCCCATTTTTGTCTGCGCGGACAAAATATTCTTTCAGCCGCACGATCTCAGAGGGCTCTAGGTGAGAACTTATAGAAAAGTCTTTTATATTATATTTCAGAGACATACGCCCGTGCCTTCAACCATTGTCCTAGTAAGTTTAAGATTTTAACGTTTCAACTGCGGTGTCATGGCCGCCTTATCGGCAGACGTACCAGCACCACGTCCAGCCATAGCTTCATTAAGCCCGTCATAGACCTTTCTGGCTGCCTCCGACCAGTTGGGATTGAACGGAAGCCCTCGAAAAGCTGCTTCCGCTGCCTTTTTCTGG
>JACQIJ010000147.1 GCA_016198545.1 Pseudomonadota bacterium | reverse complement strand
GGAAAAGATAATGTCTGTTTTTATTAGGGGTGGAACGGTTGTTACGGCGGACCGGACTTTCCGCGCCGATGTTTATTGTGACGACGGGGTGATCAAGGCGGTCGGCAGCGATCTCGATGTTCCTGCGGACGCGGAAGTGGTCGATGCGGCCGGCCGGTACGTGATGCCCGGCGGGATCGACCCGCATACGCATATGGAACTTCCTTTCATGGGCACTGTCGCTTCCGAGGATTTTTTCAGCGGCACGACGGCAGGCGCGGCGGGCGGCACGACCATGATCATCGATTTCGTGATCCCGTCGCCGAAAGAACCGCTGCTCGATGCCTTCAATAAATGGCGCGGCTGGGCGGAAAAATCCGCGACCGATTACAGTTTTCACGTTGCCGTGACATGGTGGGACGAGAGCGTTCACCGGGACATGGGCACGCTCGTCGAAAAACACGGCGTCAACAGCTTCAAGCATTTCATGGCCTACAAGGGCGCGCTCATGGCCGACGACGGCGTCCTGATTAAGAGTTTTCGGCGCGCGCGCGAGCTTGGTGCGATGCCGACCGTCCATGCCGAAAACGGCGATATGGTCATCGACCTGCAACAGAGATTGTTCGAGTCAGGCGTTACCAGCCCCCTCGGCCACGTGCTTTCAAGACCGCCCCACGTGGAAGGCGAAGCGGCCCAGCGCGCCATCCGCGTGGCGCAGCACGTCGATGTGCCGCTTTATATCGTTCACAATTCGGTCAAGGATTCTCTTGATGCGATTACCCGCGCCCGCAACGAAGGGCAAAAAGTCTATGGCGAGGTTCTGGCGGGCCATCTTCTTGTCGATCACGACGTTTATCTGAACAGGGATTTCAGCGTCGCTGCTGCCCACGTTATGAGCCCGCCGTTCCGCGCCAAGGAACACCAGGCGGCGCTTTGGAAGGGGCTGAAAAGCGGCAATCTGCAGACGACCGCGACCGATCATTGCTGCTTCATGGCCGATCAGAAGGCGATGGGCAGGAACGACTTCCGCAAGATTCCGAACGGCACCGGCGGCGTCGAAGACCGCATGGGTGTGCTGTGGCATCACGGCGTCAACAAGGGCCGCCTGAGCATGAATGAGTTCGTGGCGGTGACATCAACTAATGCGGCTAAAATTTTCAACATCTATCCGCGCAAAGGTTCCATCAGCGTTGGCGCGGATGCTGATATCGTCATTTGGGATCCCGAAAAAACCCGCACTATTTCCGCCCGGACCCATCATCAGAATGTAGACTTCAATATTTTCGAAGGCATGGAACTGCGCGGTGCGAATGCCGTGACGATCAGCCGTGGAAATATTGTCTATAAAGACGGCGATGTGCGTACCGTGAAGGGCGCCGGGCGCTATGTCGACCGCCCGAAAATCGATGCAAAATAACGTATCTTTTTAAGCTGAAAAGCGGGCCAACATAAAAAAAGCAGGCCCGACTTGCAGGCGGTTATCGATATTTTCAGGACATAACGTTCCTGACGGCGGGCTTTCTTGCTTACCTCTATGGGTAGAATCGTCCTGTAAGTGACAATACAAATATAGGATACCATTCCTATGATATCAAGAGGCTTTTTGTTTTCATAGTGTGCCGCTGTTGTTTTCCGTCATCGCGAGGAGGCCGCAGGCCGACGAAGCAATCCAGAAAGCCAGAAGAAAAAACTGGATTGCTTCCCCCGGCTTCACGCCGGGGTCGCAATGACGGAGAAAAGTTTTTAACCACCAATGCGGGGGGACACTTTGTGTCTTCGTGTCCTGGTGGTTTTTTACGCGGAGATGCGGAGAGACGGTGTTTTTCTAGAAATCGTATCTGGGCTTTTCTTCCTTCCTATGCGGAAGATCGCGCAAGGATTCAAAAACCGCGCCAGCGTTGCCGCGATCCCTGGCGCTGAGGGGTGCGACCCTGATAAAAATGGATTTCAGAGGCTGGTGCTCCTCCAGCCCGGCTTCCTCGATCCGCCTCATTACCTCGCGCACACCCATCGTCATCTTGTTGCCAAGAGTATTGAAGTCTTTCCGGGTGGCGGGGAATACGGCAGGATCCTGATCCCAAAGTCCGTAACCTTCCTTCATAAGCAGAATGGTTTCAGCGAGCACGGTGTCACTAATCGTTTTCAATCGTCTCTTAGACATGGTCTATCCTCTCTTACTTGTTTTGCGGGAAGTGGTAATCGGCGCCTTGCGCCTGACCTTCGGGCCAGCGGGAGGTGACGGTTTTAAGTTTAGTAAAAAACCGTACGCCTTCCGGCCCGTGCATATGCACATCACCAAACAGAGACCGCTTCCAGCCGCCGAAACTGTTGAATGCGACCGGCACGGGGATCGGAACGTTGATGCCGACCATGCCCGCCTTTACATCGCGCATGAAACTACGGGCGACGCCGCCGTGATTGGTGAAGATGGCTGCGCCGTTACCGAATTCGTGGTCGTTGATCAGTTTGACTGCCTCCGCATAATCCTTCACGCGGACGACGCACAGGACAGGGCCGAAAATCTCTTCCTTGTAAATTCTCATATTCTTTTTTACGTGATCGAAGAGGCAGCCGCCGAGGAAAAATCCCTTTTCATGCCCCTTGACCACAAGCGTACGCCCATCAACGACCAGCATCGCGCCTTCGTCAATGCCGGTCTTGATGTACCCGGTGACTTTTTCATGATGCTGTTTTGTGATAAGCGGTCCCATGTCGGCGGATTTGTTCGTGCCCGGCCCGATTTTCAACGATTTGATTTGTCCTGACAGTTTTTTGACCAGCGCGTCTCCCACCTGATCCCCCACCGCGACGGCAACGGAAATGGCCATGCAGCGTTCGCCGGCCGATCCATATGCCGCGCCCATCAGGGCGTCTGTTGCCTGCGCGATATCGGCGTCGGGCATCACGATCATGTGGTTCTTTGCGCCGCCCAGCGCTTGTACGCGTTTGCCGTTGTCCGTGCCGGTCTTGTAAATATATTCAGCTATCGGGGTGGAGCCGACAAAACTGACGGCCTGAATATCCGGGTGGTGCAGTATGGCGTCGACCGCTTCCTTATCGCCCTGCACGATGTTGAACACGCCGTCGGGCAGTCCTGCTTCTTTCAGAAGCTCGGCCAGAAAGGCGGATGCGGAAGGATCGCGCTCGGACGGCTTCAGAACGAATGTGTTACCGCAAGTAAGGGCGATCGGAAACATCCACATCGGCACCATAGCCGGAAAATTGAACGGCGTTATGCCTGCGACGACGCCCAGCGGCTGGCGCAACGAATAGCTGTCGACCCCCGTCCCGACGCTGTCGGAATATTCGCCCTTCAGGGCTGTCGGGATGCTTGTGGCGTATTCGACTATTTCAATGCCGCGCTGAACTTCGCCTTGCGCGTCAATAGCGACCTTGCCGTGTTCGCGCGTGACGATTTCCGCCAGTTTTTCCGTGTTTTTGTTGAGCAATTCAAGAAAACGGAACATGATCCGCGCGCGCTTTATCGGCGTGACTTCGGACCAGCTTTCGAATGCGTTCTTCGCTTTTTCTACAATCTTGTTGACATCGTCCGTTGTAGAAAACGGGATGCGCGTTATCACTTCGCCGGTAGCCGGGTTGTAAACGTCGCCAAAACGGGCATTGGTATCTTCTGTTTTTTGCATGGCCGTACTTTTCACGTCTTTCTCTTTCTTTAGCTGAGGTTTTTGATGATGCCGGACAATATGTCGAAAATCTGGTCTATCTGATCTTTTGAAACGATCAGCGCCGGGGACAAGGCAATTGTATCGCCTGTCTGCCGGATGACCAAACCTTTGTCATACGCTTCGAGGAAGGCATTGAAGGCGCGCAATGTCGGCTTGCCCGGGATGGATTCAAGTTCGATTGCGCCCATCAAGCCAAGATTGCGGATGTCTATGATATGGGGCAGGCCTTTGAGGGAATGCAGGGCGTTTTCCCAGTAAGGGGCAAGATCTTTCGTCCGTTCGAACAGCCCTTCTTCCCTGTAGACCTCAAGCGTCGCAAGACCCGCTGCTGCGGCGACGGGGTGGCCTGAATAGGTGTAGCCGTGGAAAAACTCTATGGCGTGTTCCGGCCCCGTCATGAAGGCATCGTGGATTTTTCTGTCGACGGCGACGGCGCCCATCGGAATTGTACCACTGGTCAGGCCTTTTGCCATGACAATCATGTCCGGCTGCACGCCGAAGAATTCCGCCGCCGTGGCGGCGTTCCCGACGCGGCCGAAAGCAGTAATGACCTCATCGAAGATCAGCAGAATGCCATGCTTCGTGCACAGTTCGCGCAGGCGCTCCAGATAACCTTTGGGAGGAATCAGAACGCCGGTGGACCCTGCGACGGGCTCCACGATCACGGCGGCAATGGTTTCCGCGCCGTGCAGGGCGACGATATTTTCCAGCTCGTCCGCCAGATGCGCGCCCCACGCTGGCTGCCCTTTTGAAAAGGCGTTCTTTTCCAGGCTATGCGTATGCGGAAGGTGATCCACGCCGCTCAGCAGGGATCCGAAAAAGCGCCGGTTGTTGACGATGCCGCCTACGGAAATGCCACCGAAACCGACGCCGTGGTAAGAGCGCGAACGCCCGACCAGCCGCGTGCGCATGCCCTGTCCGCGCACATTGTGGTAGGCCAGCGCAATTTTCAGCGCCGTATCCACGGACTCCGATCCTGAATTGGTGAAAAAAATGCGGTCGAGGCTGCCCGGCATCAATTTCGCAAGGCGTTTGGCAAGCTCAAAGGCCTTCGGGTGGCCCATCTGAAAGGGGGGGGCATAATCCATTTCGGCGATCTGCCGCTGTATTGCCGCGACGACCTTGAGATTTCCATGCCCGATATTGCAGCACCACATGCCCGCGAACGCGTCCAGAATCTTGCGACCTTCAATGGTCGTATAGTGCATGTCCTTCGCTTCAACGAACAGGCGCGGGCTTGCTTTGAACTGCCGGTTGGCCGAAAAGGGCATCCAGAAGGATTCAAGATTGTAATGCGGCAATTCTTCGTGTTTTTTTAATGCGGCTGCTTGTTTTGGCATGCGCGACGCCCCCCTTTGTCTGTTTTACCGGTTTTATAATAGCCAAGAGAGCAAATCAAGTGACCTTATGAAAAAATAAATCTGTGCCGGTGAGATCAACCATAAACATATATAAAGGCAAGCCTTGAAAAGACCGAAGGGGTGGATAGCTGCGCGCAAATCCGGCATAATCAGGTTTCCAGGCGGGGATTACCATGAAACAAAAATATGAATATAAAGTCGCCATTTACCGCGAGCCGTTGCTGGGCTCCATTTTTCTTGGCGGATCGCGCGTGGATCCCGAGCGTTATTCCAAATTTCTGAACAGCAACGCTTCTGACGGATGGGAGGTTGTGACGATGGAGCGCGAATTGCGCCGCGAACTCCTTTTCTTCAAGCGGGAAGCATTCCTGACCGTAATGAAGCGGGAGGTTGCCTGAAATGCTGCGTGGAAAAATTCTTTTATGGGCTTTGCTTCTGACAGGGGCGGCAGCCGCCGTTCTCAGCATTGCACAAATGTGGTGGGAGCCGATGGCATGGACTTTTTTCATCAAGTGCCTCGTGACGCTGCTCATTATCGGGACGCTGGCGTCGTTTCTTTCCGCTGTTGATTACGATTTACCCGGCAGCCGCGGTAAAATCGCTCTGGGACTGCTGGTCGTCCTTGCCGTTGCCGGAGCAGGACTGATTATCGGCCAGATGTGGTGGCATCTCTTGGGAACAAAAGCATTTGGTAAAATGTTGATAACAGTTATAATACTGGCGGGGTTGCTATCATTCTTTGCTGCCGTATCGGAAGATTTCGGCACGGCAAAAAAGCTCAAGGACGAAAAATTCATCGACTAGGGGGTCTTTATGCTCCAGAAAAGCGCATCCGAACCGCTGCAATATACGAAAAAGGCACGCCACCGCATTACATGCGGACTGAGTTGGGATATCAAGGTCCGCAATCGCGGATTTGTTGAGAAACTGGTTACCCTGTCCTCTAAAAAACAGGAAGTTAAACTCTACGACCTTGATCTTGCTTGCGTTATGTATGACGGGAACGGGGAGTTCGTGGATGGCGTCTCCAGCCGTCCGGACGAAGCGATCGACATGTCCGGAGCCGTGTACCATTCCGGCGATGACGATACGGGGCGGGGCGGCGGCGATGACGAACAGATATCCGTCGAACTGGCCAGTCTGCCGGAAAGCATCCATCATATCGTTTTTGTTGTTGAGGTGCAGAGCAAAAAGCACAATTTCAGCAATGTCGGTACGGCGGAGATACGTATTGCCGACGGCATGGACGACAGGACGCAGTTTACGCTTCTAATGGGGGAGACGGCGGAAAGCGCCGACAAGACGGCCTGTGTTCCGCTGCGGGTCTACCGTGAGGATGGAAACTGGATGATTCAGAACATCGGCGCTTATTACAACAGCGCCGATGTCTCCGACTGGACCGAAGAAATCAAGAAATTCATAGCATAAACGCTGCTTGCAGCGCAGCATCGGCTTTGCTTGCGCGGCTTGTCTCGTCCGTGGGATGATGACTTCGCATGAGACCCGGAACAACCGGGCAGGGGTTGTGCGTGAGCAGGGAAAGCAAGAAGGTTTCTTTATCATTTATCCAGGACGGAAATCTGGACGCGCTCGGCAGCACTGCTGATGACGGCGGCGTCAATTTTGCCCTTTATTCAGCCCATGCTGAAAAAATAGAACTATGCCTGTTTGACGAAGAGGGGCATGAAACGGCGCGTCTGCCGCTGCCGGGGCGTACCGGCGATGTCTGGTACGGCTATGTTTCCGGGTTAAGACCGGGGCAGGTATATGGCTACCGCGTTCACGGACCTCATGATCCGGCGAATGGGCGCTTTTTCAATTCGGAAAATGTTTTGATGGATCCTTATGCGCGGGAAGTAGCCCCCGGATTTAAATCCCGTGTGGGGGAAATCCTGCCGCCGCTGGATCTGTGCGGCAGGCCCCGTACATCGTGGCACGACACTGTAATATATGAAGCGCATATCCGCGGCATGACTATGATGATGCCTGGCATCCCCGATGATATCCGCGGCACATGCACAGCCTTCGCTGATGACGGAGTTATTGATCATCTGAAAAAGCTGGGCGTTACGGCTGTTGAATTTCTTCCTGTTCAGGCTTTTGCGGATGAACCGCATCTGAAAGAAAAAGGCCTGACGAATTACTGGGGTTATAATACGGCCAGCTATTTTGCGCTTCATCCGCGTTACGGCAGCCGCGATGATTTCAGGAAGATGGCGGAAAAGCTTCATGCGGCCGGCATCGAAGTCATTCTTGATGTTGTTTATAATCACACAGCCGAAGGCGGTCCCGGCGGCCCGACGATGTCCTTCCGCGGCATCGATAATGAAAATTACTACCGTCTGAGCCCCCATGACAGAAGCTATTACGCCGATTATTCCGGCTGCGGCAATACGCTCGACACGAACAAGCCGCAAGTGCGGCGCCTGGTCATTGATTCCCTGCGCTACTGGGTTGAGACTATGGGGGTTGACGGATTCCGGTTTGATCTTGCTGCAGCGCTGGGGCGGGATGGGCAGGGCGATTTTCAGCGCGATCATCCTTTATTCAAGGAAATTTCAGCTGACCCCGTACTGTCATGTGTAAAGTTGATCGCCGAGCCGTGGGATTGCGGAGGAAGAGGGTATCAGCTGGGCAATTTTCCGGCAGGCTGGCACGAATGGAACGACCGCTTCCGCGACAACACACGTGCGTTCTGGCGCGGCGATTACGGGCTTGTGGCGCGCAAAGCCGACCGGCTTTCGGGATCGAGCCTTGAGTTCGGCCATAAAAGCCCGCATCCTGCCGTCAGCATCAATTTCATTACGGCGCACGACGGATTCACATTGCACGATACGGTCAGCTATGAATCAAAACACAACGAAGCGAACCGCGAGGATAACCGCGATGGCCACGGGCATAACCTCAGCTGCAATTACGGCGCGGAAGGGGAAACGGAAAATTCATCCATCCGCGCCCTGCGCGAACGGCAAAAGCGGAACATGATTTCATCGCTTATCTTTTCGCAGGGCACGCCGATGCTTCTTGCGGGGGATGAATTCGGGAACGGCCAGAAT
>JACQIJ010000146.1 GCA_016198545.1 Pseudomonadota bacterium | reverse complement strand
TTATGAGAAATAAATGATCAAGATTAAAACAAATCTCCACCTTATCTGCTTTTGCCGTTTTTGCAGTGTCAGCGGGTATTGGGAAAGCGCCAGATGAGCGTCGCAACATCCTTGAAAAAATCAATGAGCAACTGATACCATATTCAACAGTATAAATAACAAGCAGTCAGAAACCGCACCAAACAGCGCAAATTTTCAGCCAGATCTGTAGGGTAACTTCAGGGCATGAGGTGGATCGGCAACAGCAGGCCATCGTAAGCTGGCTCAAATCCTGGTGGAAGTTCATCTCTCAACATATTGTAATCCATGAATTTTGAAAGACCGCATATATAGACTTTTTTTGCTTTGATGCGTTCATTCAAGGCGTAAATGCGACTTAGCGGCGCATGGGTTTCATGGTCTTCGCGATGGAACCCTGCGCCGTCGGCAATCCATGTATCAACGCCCTGAAGCGTTGCAATGGCGGCATCATCAAGATTGAGCATGTCCGGCGAGTACGCCATGTTGCCAAACCGAAAGCCCAGACAGTCCATATCGCCATGATCCTGGTTGAACGGCGTAAACGTGAGATCGCCTATGATCATCGCCCCGCCAAAGGCAGATGGTTCAATGATACGCGGATTTACGACCTGCGGGTAAATACTGATTTTCGGATGGTCGCGGAACAGGTAATCGAAGCGGCGGCGGAGTTCGTTGATTGTTGTTTCATTGCCATATATATCAATCGTTCTCCGGGTACGCAGCTTTATAATGCGCAGTTCATCGATGCCCTGGATGTGGTCGCTATGCGCGTGGCTGTAAAGAACAGCCTCTACCTCCTTGATATTTAAATCGTTCATCTGCGTGCGAAAATCCGGTCCGGTATCGATGACAAGGGTTGTTTTGGCTGATCGGACAACGGCGCAGGCACGATTGCGCCTGTTTTTCGGTTCAGCCGGGTCGCAGGAGCCCCAATCGTTGCCGATGGCCGGAACTCCGGATGAAACGCTGCATCCCATGAGGATGAATTCGGCTTTCATAATCAAAAATGCTCGATTCGCAACAGGCTGGGCGGTTTGATGACTGATTTGATGGCCGCTATGAAGTCTGCGGCTTCTTCCATGTCTTTTTGCTTCACCATGTGCGTCGTCATCACGATGGACACAGGTTTGCCGGGATCGCGGCCGCGTTGCGTTACGGCTTCGATGGACAATCCGTGGTCGCGCATGATGGCTGAAACGCCGGCCAGTACGCCGGGCCTGTCGACGACTTCAAGCCGCATGTAGAAGCGGCTGAAAACATCCTCTGCTCCTGCGCGCGCTGCTTTTTTCATATATTCAGCCGGCGCTCCAAAGGGCAAAACCTTGCGTCCGCGCGCAAGATCGATGATGTCAGCGACGACAGCAGACGCTGTCGGCCCACCGCCCGCCCCGCGTCCGATGGAAAGCTCCGTGCCTGAAAAGTCGCCTTCGACGTGTACGGCGTTATATACGCCCTCCACTGAACCGATATTGCTGTCCGCAGGAACGAGGCACGGCTCTACTGATTGGAATATTTTATTTTTAATTCTGCGACTTATTCCGAGAAGTTTAATTTTATACCCAAGTTCTTGCGCGAATAGAATGTCTTGCAACGTGATACACGTGATTCCACGCGTTCGAAAATCCTTAAATTCAGATTTAATTCCAAATGTCAGCATGCTGAGAATATTGAGTTTATGCGCTGTATCTATACCGTCGATGTCAAAAGACGGATTTGCTTCGGCGTAACCCAGTTTCTGCGCTTCTTTCAGCGCATCGTGAAAATCACGGCCGGTTTCGCGCATCGCGGTCAGGATATAATTGCACGTCCCGTTTAAAATTCCATAAACAGCAGAAATATTGTTGGCGGCCAGACCTTCGCGCAACGTCTTGATAATTGGAATGCCGCCGGCCACGGCCGCTTCATACATCAGCGGCGCACCATGTTTTTCGGCCAGCATCGCAAGTTTATGTCCGTGATGCGCCAGCAAAGCCTTGTTGGCAGTGACGAAGGGCTTTCCGGCCTTCAAAGTTGTTTCAGCAAGGCGCTTCGCTACGCCTCCCTGCCCGCCGATGAGTTCTACAACGGCATCGATTTTCGGGTCGGCGGCCATATCAAGGGAATCTGAAGCCCAGCGGTACGATTTGACAGGGCAGATGCGTTTTTTCATCCGGCTGCGCGCGCTGACGGCTACGACGCGGATGGGCCGCCCGGCACGGTCCGCGATGGCATTCCCGTTCTTTTTAAGAAGTTCGATAACGCCGCAGCCCACCGTTCCCAGCCCGGCGATACCGATACGGAATGGCGCGGCCATAATCAGCGCCCTGTCAGGATTTCAACGCGGCGGCTGGCGGCTTCGCCTGTCATACCGTCCTGCGCAGGCGCGGGGTGTACGTCGCCATAGGCCGATGTTTCGATGCGTTCAGCCGGAACGCCCTTGTGCATCAATTCGCGTGAGACGTTCAGGGCCCGATCCATCGAGACTTTCAGATTTATCATGTGCTTTTCGACCGGATCTTTTGCCCCGGCCCGCGCGCTGGCGTGCCCCTCGACGCGGAGCATTTGATCTCCGTAGTCCTTCGTCACCTGTTCAAGCTTTTCTTTAGAAGCAGGCGTTACCGTTTTGGAATCATGACTGAAATAGACAACGGCTTTCCTGTCGCCGCGCATGGGCCCGCGTCCAAACGGAGACGCAAAGCCTTCGCGCCCGCTGGCCATGGGCGCCATCGGCGGCGGCATCATGCCAAGTTGTTCCTGATGGCGAGCGTCCATGCCGTCATCGAACGGAAATACCGTAACGCTGGGGTCGGTTCCGGCGGTAACACCTCCCTCCCGCGCTCCGAATCCCGTCGGCGGCGGCCCGGCGACGCCCAGGGGCCCGCCACCCGCGGCAGCGCCGTCAAGGCTGAATACCTGCACACTGCTGTTGGAAACGTAATTCGCAGCAGTATCCATATTATCAAATTCGTTATGCGGGATCGTAAGATCCACTTCCTGAGCCTGATCGATTTGCACTTCTTCGGAATGCGAACAGGCGGCCAGCATACCGACGCACGCTGTGACCAGAAGCGCTTTCTGAAATGATTTCAAAGGAATACCTCCCGAAAACCGTTACCTTCGTTATGTTGGCTCAATTACGGGCAAGTTGCAAGAGGCCGCCATATTGTTATTTCGGGGAGATTCAGGCAGATTCACGAAATGGCAAAGCCGGACAAAAACCCTGAAAAAGAGACGATGGAGTATGACACTGTCCTGCAGGATCCCGTCGCGCTGGCGCGCGTTTTGACGGAAACGGCGGAACGCATACGCCCCCTCCTCGTCGAGTATTTTGAAAAATACGGACATAGCGCGCTTGAGATGATGAAGGATCCTCTCAACCTGCGCCCGGCCTATACGGAATTTCTGAAGCAGCTTTATTCCGACCCGCAGCGCGTGGCACAACTTCAGATGCAGTGGTGGAGTGAATGGTCGAACCTTCTGCAGGACAGCGCGGCGCGGTTCATCAGCGGCAAGGGCGAGGATATCTACAAGCCCGATCCCGGTGACCGGCGGTTCAAATCCCCCGCGTGGGAGGAAAGCGCATATTTCGATTTCATCAAGCAGTCGTATTTGATGACCGGCCGGTGGATGCAGGATATGGTGCGCAACACCGAAGGCATGGACGACAATGCTCGCAAAAAAGTGGAGTTTTACACGCGCCAGATGATCGATGCGATGGCGCCGACCAATTTCCTTCTGACCAATCCGGATGTCCTGAAGGAAACGCTGGAATCGAACGGCGAAAACCTCGTCCGCGGCATGAAAAACCTGCTGGAGGACATGGAGCGCGGTCACGGCGAGTTGAAAATAAGCACAACGGACGATGAGGCGTTCAAACCGGGCGTCAATCTGGCCGTCACGCCGGGCAAGGTCGTTTATCAGAACGATTTGATGCAGCTTATTCAGTACGACGCCGCGACAGAGAAAGTTTTCGAAAAGCCTTTGCTCATCATTCCGCCCTGGATAAACAAGTTTTACATCCTCGATCTGCGCCCCGATAACTCGTTCATAAAATGGCTTACGCAGCAGGGGCACACGGTGTTCACGATCTCATGGGTCAATCCCGGCCGCCGCCTCGCGCAGAAACGCTTCGAGGATTACATGGAGGAAGGCGTTCTCGATGCGATGCTGCAGATCAGGAAAATCACCGGCGAGCCGCAGTGCAATCTTGCCGGATACTGCCTCGGCGGCACGCTGCTGTCGGTAACGCTGGCCTATCTGGCCGCGGAGGGCGCAGCCGATTACGTTTCCAGCGCAACATTCCTGACCAGCCTCATCGACTTCAAGGAATCCGGAGACCTGAAAATGTTCATGGACGAAGCGCAGCTCAAGCTGCTCAGCAAGGAGATGGCGGAGAAAGGATTCCTCCCCGCCTCTTACCTGCGCAAGACGTTCTCGATGCTGCGGTCGGGCGATCTCATCTGGTCGTTCGTCGTCAACAACTATCTCTTGGGACGGGAGCCCTTCCCGTTTGACCTGCTGTACTGGAACGACGATTCCACGAACATGCCCGCGGCGATGCATAGCTTCTACATGCGCAAATGCTACGGCAAAAACCTGCTGCCCATTCCGGGCGGCGTGACGATGAACGATACGCCCATTGACATGCGGAAGGTAAAAACCCCGTCCTATTTTCTTTCGACGAAGGAAGATCATATTGCGCCGTGGAAGGCAACCTATGCCGGAACGCAGATGTTCAGGGGCCCGGTGCACTTCACGCTGGCGGCATCTGGCCATGTCGCAGGCGTCATCAACCCGCCGGCGGCAAAGAAATACTGCTACTGGACGGGCGGCGAATATCCCCCTTCTCCTGAAAAGTGGCTGGGCGGCGCACGATCCCATGAAGGGTCGTGGTGGCCGCACTGGCATGAATGGGCGCGGCAATATGCCGGTGAGCAAACCGTTCCCGCGCGTAAGCCCGGCGGCGGCGTTCTCGACCCCATCGGGGACGCGCCGGGATCGTATGTTCTGATGAAGGCGGAGGATTAGGGTTAAAAGGATGCCGTTGTGCGCAACGGCTAAACTTTATAATCCCCGGCCAGATCAACGTAATGCGCCGCCGACCAGCGCATGTGTTCCCTGTCCTCATCGGTCAGCGCGCGCATGAATTTCGCCGGGCTGCCGCCCCAGAGCTGCCCCGAAGGCACTATCTTTCCCGGCGTCAGCAGCGCGCCCGCGGCGAGCATCGCCCCGGCCTCCACCACTGCACCATCCATCACGCAGGCCTGCATCCCGATGAACGCGCCGTCGCCAACCGTACAGGCATGAAGCAGGCAGGCATGTCCGACCGTCACATCGTCGCCGATAGTCGTCGGGATCGGTTTCGAGGATTCATGGATGATGGTATGGTCCTGGATATTGCTGCGTGCGCCGATACGGATCCCCGCGACATCGCCGCGAAGCGTGCAGCCGAACCAGACGCTGCTCCCCGCCCCTACATGCACATCCCCTATCACGGCTGCGTTTTCGGCTATGAATGCCGATGCGTCAATCCGCGGCGATATCTTCTTATAGGAGCGTATTAACGCCATAAGTCCTTTACCTCTTTCCTCCCCTCCGATGAACGGGAAAGGGAGTTTTGTCTATAGCATCCGGATACTATCGATACAATAGTTTAATATTATGTATAAAAATCTAATTTTCTTGACGTAAAAAAGAGCGCTCCGCTATAACAAAGCAGATTCACAATCATCCAAGGAGATCAAATGAAAAAATCTTTTTTTACCGCCGTTGCCCCGCTTTTGTTAGGCGCAACCATCGCCCTTGCCGGAGATATGCCCGAAAGCATGGATGATGTCGTGAAGGTCAGGCCTGTGGAAGGCGGTTACGGGTTCGAGTTGTCGCACTATACATGCTCCAAGGACAAGCGCCTCGTCACCCTCCAGACGGCCATCCTTCTTGATCGCCCCGGCGAACAGGCGACGGAAGAAAAGGCGGCAAAGCTGACCGTACTTTACAGCAAAACCATTGCAAAAGCGATGGGCGAGCCGCTTGATGCGTGGATTGCGCAGTACGATGCCGCCACGCTGGCCCAGTGGAAGGATGTGTATGAAAAGAAGCAGCCGCTGGCCGTTCCCTCCACGCAGGAACTGGGGAATTTTCTGGGGGCTTTGATGGTTGAAAAACATGCTTTCAATCTGGATGCGCGGGAGGTCATAGGCGCGGACGTAGAATTTCATCCCAACCTGGTGCCTGTTCCGGCTGAAAAATCGTCGCTTCTGTGCAAGTAAGTTTTCAAAAGCCGGAAGACATCAGATAAAAAAACACCCTGCGATGCAGGGTGTTTTGTATTCTTGTCCCAATAACGGCAGATTAACGTTTTGCCCATTGCTTGGAACGGCGGGCCTTGTGACGGCCGACCTTTTTCCGTTCGACCGCGCGAGGGTCGCGGGTCAGCATGCCTGCTTTCTTCAGCGGGCTGCGCAATTCCGGTTCGAAGTTCTGCAGCGCGCGGGAGATGGCGTGACGCACGGCACCGGCCTGGCCGGACAGCCCTCCGCCCTTGACCGTGCAGACCACGTCGAATTGGCCCATGCGGTTGGAGATCAGGAACGGCTGGTTCAGGATGAGACGTTGCGTCTGGCGCGCGAAATAAACTTCCTGATCGCGTCCGTTGACGGTAACCTTGCCGCGGCCGGGTTTCAGCCATACGCGGGCGACAGCGTCTTTACGGCGGCCGGTTGCATAGGCGCGACCGAACTCGTCCACTGTTTTGACGCGCTCTTTGGGCGTTTCGACCGTTTTTTCTTCCGCGGCGTTTTCCTGCGCCTGAACAGCGGATCCGAGATCTTTCAGATCCGTGACCGCTTCTTCCTTTTTCTTCGCGCGCGAAGCTTTGCGCTCGATTTTCACTTCGGGTTGGGTTGTCTTGTCTTTATCTTTGCCTTTTTTCGGAGCCATGTGAGATTACCTCTTGTTCTTCGGGTTCAGGGCGGCGATATCCAGTTTTTCCGGCTTTTGCGCTGTATGAGGATGGGCATCGCCGGGATATACGTGCAGCTTACGCAACATGGCCGCACCCATCGGGCCTTCGGGCATCATGCGCTCGACGGCTTTTTCAATAACGCGCTCAGGGTGCTTCCCTTTCAGGATTTGTCCTTTCGTGCGCTGCTTGATGCCGCCGGGGTATCCAGTGTGCCAGTAGAAGATGTCCTGTTCCGCCTTGCGGCCCGTCAGGCGTACCTTTTCGGCGTTGATGACAACGATGTTATCGCCGCAGTCAATGTGCGGCGTGTATTGCGGTTTGTGCTTGCCGCGCAGGCGCAGGGCAATCTGGCCGGCCAGACGGCCCAGGGACACGCCCTCGGCGTCTACGACAAGCCATTTGTTCTCTACGTCCTTCGGCTTTGCGGAATAAGTTTTCATTGCTTCCACCTTCTCTGAAGGCTAACTTTAGCCAGCCTTGTTGTTGAACACGGGGTTTATGCCTTACGGCACCCCTTCTGTCAACAAAAATGATAAGAAAATCTTTAAGAAACAGGACTCTACAAGGTGGTATTATAATACCTTTTTTGGGATGGTTGAAAAATGAAACAAAATAAAGCTCTTAAGTTTGAAACACTTGCGGTTCATGCCGGAGAAAGGCCCGATCCGGCTTCAGGCGCCAGCAGCCCGCCCATCGTGCAGTCTACCTCCTTTGTTTTCAGGGATACGGACCAGGCCGCTAACGTCTTTACCCTCAAGGAAAAGGGCTTCATTTATTCCCGCCTGACCAATCCTACGGTAAGCGCGCTGGAGGAAAAGCTGGCCGCGCTGGAAGGTGGCATGGGGGCAACCTGTACGGCATCGGGGCTGGCGGCGAACATGTTGATGGCGAGCACGATGATGGTGGCCGGGGACGATTTTGTCGCTTCACGCAAACTGTATGGCGGGTCGATGGGTCAGTTCCGGGACAGTTTTTCGCGCGCTTTCGGGTGGAAGTGCAATTTCGTCGACCCCACGCAACCCGATAATTTTAAGAAAGCCATCACCGAAAAAACAAAATTCATCTTTGTAGAGAGTCTTTCCAATCCGGAAGGATTCATCACAGACATTGAGCCCATAGCGCGCATAGCCGAAGGCGCGGGTATTCCCCTTGTTGTGGACAATACGTCGGCCACGCCGTATTTGTGCCGGCCGCTTGAATACGGCGCATCGATTATCACGCATTCCACGACCAAATACCTGTCTGGTTTTGGCAATGCTATGGGCGGTTCCGTTGTCGATGGTGGCAGTTTCAACTGGATGAAGCGCAAGGACAGATATCCTGCCCTGTGCGGAGATACGCACGGCTACCGCGGGATCGTTTTCGCCCGCGACTTCGCCGATGCGCCGTTTGCCGTGCATAACCATGCCGTGGGCCTGCGCGATCTGGGCATGCAGCAGCAGCCTATGAACGCCTATCTGACGATACTGGGACTTGAAACTCTGCATCTGCGGATGGAGGCGCACAGCAGGAACGCACTCAAGGTCGCCGAGTTCCTCGAGGGCCACAAGCACGTAGCATGGGTCAGCTACGCCGGGCTGAAAGACCACCCCTGTTACAAGATGGGACAGAAATATATGCGCGGCGGAATGTGCAGCTCCCTCTTCTCCTTCGGGGTCAGGGGTGGCTTCGATGCGGCAGTGCGTCTTGTCGAGAGCGTCAAGATTTTCAAGCATCTTGCCAATTTAGGCGATGCCAAGAGCCTTATCATCCATCCTGCCTCCACGACGCATTCCCAGCTGACCGACGATCAGAAAATTGCCGCGGGTTGCGGACCGGACGTCATCCGCATTTCCGTGGGCATCGAGAATCCGGAAGACCTTATCGCGGATCTCGAACAGGCGCTGGGCGCAGCCAGGGCGCAGGCGGCGTAGTATTCAAGGCACGGCAATAAAGTTATCAAAATTATTTATTGCCGTGCCTGTGCCTCCGATGCTAGGGTTTCGTAATTATTAAGAAAAATAGCAGGGAGATACCGGATGAAAAATGGCTGGCTGAAATCAATCGCAACGGCGGCGGGGTTGGGTTTCGTTCTGGGCGCGCAAGCGGCTCTGGCTCTGCCGCAGGAAGATGCCAGGAAGCGCGAAAGCTATGATCATTTTGAGAAATCCATAGGAACTTTTCCTCAATCCGATGCTTGCCTTGCCGGCGGCAAGCATTATGCCTCCATAGGCGTTTCATTTCTTTACAGCGTTACGGATTTCACGCGGCAGCGTCCTAAGGAATTTGAAGAACTAAAAGCCGTCATGACCAAAAAGCATATCGATATCAAAAACAGTCAGGACAACCCGCGTACGCCCGCCATCCTGATGGGGCGCATGAAAGAACTTTATGAAGAAGACCTTAAGCTTGCGCTCGGTCCAAAGAGCGATCAGTTTTGGCAAGCGATGGAGAAGCAGGCAGGGTATTCTCTCCCCCCCTCAATGCCGTTTACAGACGCTTTCAGGCAGGTTATCGCTGAAAGAGGCGAAAAGTACCGCGCAATTCTGATCGATCAAAGCAATGTCACAGGCCTGTTCCAGGAAATGGATGACGAATGGCGCGTCAGGAGACGGTTGGTCGCTTCCTATCCCGACTCCTATATTTTTAAAAAGCTGGTTGCTGAAATGGGGCAATCCATAAAATTTAATATTGGATCTTTCAGCGCGCTTAAGGATGAGTCTGAAATCAATTCAATAGTTAACGGCGCGTTTGAAAAAGTAATGGCCGACCCGGACCGTTATACAAAGGGCAGCAGCATTTTCTACCAGACAATTTCAGATACCCCTTTTAGCGTGGCGAATCAGGAGGCGCTTGACGCTGTCCGTAATATGGATCGCGCATGGGTGCACGCGATGCGGGAAAACACGCCGATGATTAAGTCCGAATTCGACAATTACTTCAATGAGCTTTGGGCTGAGGCGACAAACAAATTTATAGACGAAGTTGCGGAACCGAAAAAGATTCAGGCGATTGTAGATGCGTTGTGGAAAGCGCAGGCGGCCGGACTGACCCCTGCGGATATGGAAGCGCCGCGGGTTGCGGCCAATCCAAAGCTTCAGAAGACATTTGATGAGTTGATTACCGCCGTTCAGGAAACTGTTGAATACCGCACCGGCATTTCCCTGAAACCGGCCGGGAATGACAGCCTTTTGTACACGGCCGCGAAATTCGGCTGCCCCCCGCCTCCCTGAAATTTCTTATTCGGATAAAAACGCGGCGCGATGCGAGTTGCCGTAAGGACGGTCAGACGACCGTTTCTTCCTTAATCCATTCCAGAAATGGAGCATGACCTTTTTCGATAGGCCAGGATACGATGCATGGGCATTCATAGCTGTGCAGCCGGACGATCGTTTCCTTTGCCTTATCAAACAGCGCTGCGCGCGTTTTCATGATGACGGCGACCTCCTGCCCGCGTTCCATATTACCTTTCCAGCGGTACAGTGCCGTGTGCGGCGGGAAGATATTTGCGCAGGCGACAAGATTTTCGTCCAGCAGCGCGGCGGAGATCCTTTCGGCCTCCTCCGCCGTGGGTGCGGTCATGTAGATAATGATACAAACGTCCGTCATTTTCCAAGATTATATTCGAAAATAAAGTCGTCCATTATGAATCCGCCTCCAATATCGAACCGGGCTTCGCCGGTTTTGACGAATCCTTTCGCCTCATACGCGGCGATGGCAGGAGCGTTGTTCCTATTGACCGTCAGATACATCGCATGTGCGCCGTTTTCGCTCCCGGCGCGCGCGATGTAGTTGAAGGCATGGTTGAAAAGCCCGATGCCGCGCGCGGCCTCCTTTACGAAAACGCGGCTGAGTTTTATTTTGCTTTCACCCAGCTTGAGGATATAGGAGAAATACCCCGCCTCCTTGTGTCCCGGCATTGCATCGAGAATAAAGAACTTCTCTCCATCGGCCATATTTTTGCGGATTCGTTCGGGCGTGAACAGCGTGTCCAGCATGTAGCGGGTCTGCGCTTCCCCGATGATGGGCGGGAAGTGCCCCATCTGCACGACTTCATTGATTCCGCGCAGGACTTCGATATCTTCATCGGCAATCACCGGGCGTTCGGCTATGACAGGCATGCTCAGGCGATCCCATCTCACTTCCTGAAATTTCCAAAATTGGTCGGGGCGACAAGATTTGAACTTGCGACCCCTTGCACCCCATGCAAGTGCGCTACCAGGCTGCGCCACGCCCCGACTGGGGGCAGTTTTATATGATTTTAGGGGACAAGGCAAATTCTTTGGAAATGTCAGACAAAAGCTCAAAAGCGCATCGTTGCGCTTATTCCCGGATAAGAGATCGTAAATCTTTCAATTCGCCCAGCATGGCTTCGAGGATGGCACGCTGGCGGCTGCTGAGGCCCGGATCGGAGAGCTGTTGGTCCTTCTGCGGCATAGCCTGAGTTTTGACCGCAGGCATCAATACAGCCGCCGACCCATCCTGTTCTGCGGAAGCTGCCTGTACCTTCCCCTGCCCTTTCAGAAGTTTCTGTACGCCCTTGATGGTATAGCCTTCCGTATACAGCAGGTGGTGAATGCGCTTGATGAGCACGACATCCTCCGGCCGGTAGTAACGGCGGCCGCCGCCGCGCTTGAGCGGCTTGACCTGCGTGAACTTTGTTTCCCAGAAGCGCAGGACATGCTGCTGAACGCCAAGTTCGTCGGCGACTTCGCTGATTGTGCGGAACGCGCCTGCGGCTTTTTCTTTTTTCACGAAAGCCGGTCTGACGGCTTCGATTTCTTCTTGCGTTTCCTGCAGGGCCGGTTCTGCGTTCATATCAGCGCTCCTTTTAGCTTATAGCTTACGCGCGGTTGTTGATGCGATCTTTTAAAACATGAGAGGCGCGGAAAACCAGCACCTTGCGCGGCAAAATCGGAACTTCCACACCGGTTTTCGGATTGCGTCCGATGCGCTGTCCCTTTTCGCGGATGGAAAAACTGCCGAACGAGGAAATTTTCACCGTCTTGCCGCCTATCAGGGCATCGGAGATTTCCTTCAGGACGACCTCCACCAGGTCGGATGACTCGTTACGGGAAAGGCCGACTTCCTTGTAAACGGATTCGGCCAGATCGGCTCTTGTCAGTGTGCGACTGTTATCCATTGCGATCCTCATAAATTAACAAGGCATGGAATCAGCGTAGCGGGACATTTGCGTCCCGTCAACTTCGATAAAGCGAAAAAGCGATTCAATTCAAGGGGTAATGTGGATTTCTTAAATCGGGCTTGGCCGAATCAGAACCGCACCAGCGCCGACCCCCATGTCAGGCCCGCGCCGAGGGCTTCCATGAGCAGTAAATCTCCCTTTTTGATTTTTCCCGAATCGACAGCTTCGCATAACGCCAGCGGAATGGAGGCCGCAGAGGTATTGCCGTGCTTGTGGATGGTCACGATGACCTTGTCCATGCCCATGTTCAGCTTTTTCGCCGTGGCCTCGATGATGCGGATGTTCGCCTGGTGCGGGACAAGCCAGTCGATTTCATCCGGCTTCACTTTATTATGCTCCAGCGTTTCGGCAACGACATCGGCCATGTATTGCACCGCGTGCCGGAATACTTCCTTGCCTTCCATCACGACATGGCCGCTGTCGTGCGTCGTCGATGTGCCGCCGCTGGTGTACAGAATATCCTTAAGTTTGCCGTTCGCATGCAGGTGCGTCGACAATATGCCGCGGTCGCCGCCCTCCGCCGCCTCCATCACCACGGCCCCCGCCCCGTCGCCGAACAGGACGCAGGTGGTGCGGTCCTTCCAGTCGATGATGGATGTCATCTTCTCCGCCCCGACCAGAAGAACGCGGCGCACCTGCCCGCCTTTGATGAAATTGTCCGCAACCGACAGGCCGTAGACGAATCCCGCGCAAACAGCCTGCACGTCGAAGGCCGGGCCTGGCGGAATGTCGAGCGCGGCCTGCACCTTCACCGCAACGGACGGAAACGTCTGATCCGGCGTCGATGTGCAAACGATGACGGCATCAATGTCCGATCCTTTCAGACCGGATCGTTCCAGCGCCTGCCGTGCGGCGGCGACGGCCATGTCGGCGGTTGATTCCCCGTCGCCCGCGACGTGGCGGGATTTTATGCCGGTGCGCTGGGTTATCCATTCGTCGGTCGTTTCGACCATCTTTTCAAGTTCCGCGTTGTTCAGAACCTTCTTCGGAAGATACGAACCGCAGGACAGGATAACGGATCGGCGCATCACGATCCCTCCGCTTCATAGGCGGCGAGGCCGGAAACGAACGATTCCTGTTTCATCAGACTTTCGATTTCAGAGACGACGCGGCGGTTGTAATCCTGCGCTGCCAGGTCGGCGGCAACCAGCAGAGCGCGTGAAAAGCCGTAAGCATCCATGCCGCCGTGGCTTTTGACGCAGATGCCGCCCAGCCCCAGGAACATGCCGCCGTTGTAAAAGCGCGGGTCCAGACGGCGTTTCAGTCTTTTTAGCGCGCCAGCGGCAAACATCGCTCCCAGCATAGCCAGCGGCGACGACTTGAAAGCATCCTTCAGGAAATCACCGGTCAGAGAGCCGACGCCCTCCGCCACCTTCAGCGCAACGTTGCCCGTGAACCCGTCCGTCACGACGACATCGGTTTTTCCCATCGGTATGTCGTTGCCCTCGACGAAGCCGGCAAAGCGGCCCGGAAATTTCACCTGCGACAAAATTGCAGCGGCGGCGCGAAGCTGGTCATGCCCTTTCATGTCTTCGGACCCGATGTTCAAAATCCCCACCGACGGCGAATCTATCCCGCGCACGGCGCGCGCATAGACCGCGCCCAGTATGGCGAACTGCACCAGAATTTCAGCATCGCACGAAATGTTCGCGCCGAGGTCGAGAACGACGGTCGATCCGCTGCGCGTCGGCAGAACGCTGGCGATTGCCGGGCGGTGAATGCCGGGAATGCACTTTAAAACCATTTTAGCCGTCGCCATCAGCGCGCCGGTATTTCCTGCCGACACCACGCCGCCTGCCAGCCCGCCGCTGACCGCGTCGATGGCAAGGCGCATGCTGGATTGCCGCCCCGTGCGCAGGGCAACGACCGGCTTCTCATCGTTTGCGATGACCTTGTCCGTATGATGGATCGTGCCTGCCGTCCGCAACGAAGGTTCCCTGCCAAGAACGGGGGCTACTTGCCGCTCATCGCCAAAAAAAAGAAAACGGGTTTCAGGCCGTTCTTTCAGCGCCAGAGCCGCCGCGGGTATAGTAACGGAAGGCCCGAAATCCCCCCCCATAGCATCGACAGCGATAATGTTCGAGATGGACATTGATGAAAGTAAACCTCGCGCGGTCCGAAATCACAGGAGGTTCAGGGTCGCAATGCGCAGATGAAAAGTCAATCGCGCTGTTCGATGACCTGACGGCCACGGTACATGCCGGTCTTGCGATCGACATGATGAGGACGCACGGCTTCGCCGGTGTTCTTGTCTTCGATCCAGTTAACGCTTTCCAGCGCATGGTGGGAACGGCGCATATTGCGCTTCGATTTAGATGTTTTTCGCTTTGGTACAGCCATGACACTTATCCTTTATCCGTAACGGATGTGCTTGATACCGGAAAATAGCAGTTTCCGCAAGAAAAATCCGCTATTTTTTCTCTTTCCCCTTGAACTTCCAGTCTTTCAGCATGGCGAAGGGGTTTTTACGTGCAGGCCCCGCTTGAAATTCCATAATGCAATCAACGCCTTTTTCATGCCTCTCACCTTCCATCCGGGGGTAAGGACTGATCGCCAGGGACAGATACTGCGTGGCAAGTTCGCCCAAATCGATAAACCCGTCGATGACGTGTTCCGGGTCGTCCTTTTCGCTCATGACGGGGACTTCGCTTTCCATGACGCTTTCGCGCTCATGCCGTATCTTGTTCAGGTTCAGGACTTCCGGCTTGTCAGTATACCATGCCTCGAATGTATCAGAGACTTCGTTTTGTACCGGCGCCAGTGACACGACGCAATTCTGGTTTATCAACGCGTTGACAGATCCTGTTACATGGATGATGTAACTTCCAGTATCACGCTCGAGGGTCATTTGCGCCTCCGCGCTGTCAACGGAATTTGCGCCCAGGCGACGGGCAAGATCCAGTCTTTCCCGTTCGGATGCCTTAAAAACCACCTTTTTTGATGTGCGGTTGACTGCCGCAGCGTCAATCTTATGCGACCATTCGGGCTTTAGCGGCGGGGATTCTCTTTTCTTTCTGGCCATCTTCCTCAATCTCCGGAAATACAGAGGTTCCGTCCAAATTCAAGACGGTCTTTCTATCACACAAATTAACATATTCGCAAGCCTTTTCGAGCGCGCCTGCGCCGGGGTTTTTGCCCCGGAACAAATTGCGGACAAGAATTTTCTGAAGTCTTTCCGGATTGCTTTCAGAGGCGCAAAGCGCGGAATCGAGCGCGAGAGCGCGCCCCCTGAATCCGCGCATCATGCGCTTCATATGTTTGGGCACGGACAGGTCGCCGACGCCGCGCTGGCGCAATGTTTGCTCCATTTCACGGAACATGACATCGAACAGGTCCTGGGCCGGCCTTTTTCCTGCCCTGCCCTGCTGCTCCTTCAAATGCCGCCATAACAACGCCGCATGAAGGCATAACACATCAAAACGACCTGTAAAATCGTCTGGAACGCCCCATGCCGCGTAAAAAACCGGATGCAGGGTGCGATCCAGCGCGGCAATATAAAGCGCGTGCGCCGCCTGCAACTTTCTCTTCCGCTTTGTGCCGAATATCGGCATGTTTATAAACTCCCGACCTGCATTGATTTTGGTGCCCTTTTGGCTATATAAGCAAGGAGGATATAGCACGCTTTTACGGACAGACCATGAAAAAATCACATTTACTGACATGCGCCGCCGTTGCGGCTTTATTACTGCCTGCCTGTACGCCAACCAAGGCGGTGCGCGGCAATATGGTAGAGGATTTCCGTCTGACCGAGGTCCAGAAGGGCGTGGACACGGAAAGCGACATCCTGCGCAAGCTGGGCTCTCCTACTACAAAGGCGCCGTTCGACGACAGAATCTGGTACTACATGGGGCAGGAAACGGAAAAGCGCGGCATCCTCGACCCGGAAGTCAAGAAGGAGCGCGTCGTCATCGTAGCCTTCGATGATGCGGGCACGGTGATGGACATCCAGGACATCCAGGGCAGACGCAACGAGGTTCCCTATGTCCGCCGCAAGACGCCGACGACCGGCAACGAAATCACCGTCATGCAGCAGCTTCTGGGCAATATGGGCAAGTTCAACAAGAACGAATCCTCCGCCGTCAGCACGGCCGGCAGCGGGCCGCCGTGACGGCGGGGGTATGTATAATCGGCCTGACGGCTTCCTCGCAATGACGGGTTCTTAATTCAGGCGACTGTAACTTTATATCAGGAACTTAACGTCTTCACCATAAGCATCGCTGGGCAGGAGACCGCGGCTCATCCTGTCCACCGGGCTGTCGTCCCCCATCAACTCTCTTATTCTTTCAATCTCCAGAAGACGCACCCTTCTGCTGCGCAGCGGCAACCGGAACAGATGCCCCGGCAAGTGCCGCCGCAAAGCATACTGACGCCGCAAGCCGGAAGGCTTTTCCCGCAAAACCGCTGTAATCTCTTTTTTCCATGCCTTGATTATTACCATATTGACAAAAACAGCGCAATAAAAACCCCACCGAAGCGGGGTTTTTGTTTGAAGCATTTGACTGCAATCAACCGGCGATGAACTTCGCCACGATCGCAACCAGCAGGATGGCCACGATGTTCGTGATCTTGATCAGCGGGTTGACGGCCGGGCCGGCGGTGTCCTTGTAGGGATCGCCGACGGTGTCGCCCGTGACGGCGGCCTTGTGGGCATCGCTGCCCTTGCCGCCGAAATTGCCTTCCTCGATGAACTTCTTGGCGTTGTCCCATGCGCCGCCGCCCGAGGTCATCGAAATGGCGACGAACAGGCCCGTGACGATTGTGCCCAGAAGCATCGCGCCGAGGGACTGGAACGCCGGCAGGAGGGAACCGCTGAGCAGCCATACGACCACGAACAGAACGACCGGGGCCAGAACGGGCAGCAGCGACGGCACGATCATCTCCTTGATCGCCGCACGGGTCAGGAGATCGACGGCGCGGCCGTATTCGGGCTTAGCCGTTCCTTCCATGATGCCCTTGATCTCCCGGAACTGGCGGCGCACCTCAACGACCACGCTGGCCGCAGCGCGGCCCACGGCGGTCATCGACATCGCGCCGAACAGGTACGGCAGAAGGCCGCCGATGAACAGGCCCATCACGACGTACGGATCCTGCAGTGGAAAGGTCATGTCCGCGAACTGCGGCATGTAGTGCTTGATTTCCTCTGTATAGGCCGCAAAGAGAACCAGCGCAGCCAGGCCGGCGGAGCCGATGGCGTAGCCCTTCGTCACCGCTTTGGTTGTGTTGCCGACGGCGTCCAGCGCGTCGGTCGTGATGCGCGTTTCCTTCGGCAGTTTCGCCATTTCGGCGATGCCGCCCGCGTTGTCCGTCACCGGGCCGTAGGCGTCGAGCGCAACGACCATGCCGGCCAGCGAGAGCATCGTCGTTGCCGCGATGGCAATGCCGTACAGGCCTGCCTGCGAATATGCGATGAAAATGCCGCCGCAGATGACGATAACGGGAAGAGCCGTCGCTTCCATCGAAACGGCAAGCCCCTGAATCACGTTCGTGGCATGCCCCGTTTCCGAAGCCTTCGCCACCACGCGCACCGGGCGGTAACGCGTGCTGGTGTAATATTCGGTAATCCAGATCAGAAGCCCCGTCACGCCGAGGCCGGTCAGGACGCACCAGAACAGCTTCACGCCGTTGATGAACCCGCCGTCGGCCAGCGGAATGGGGAAATAGACGTTCAGGTTCGCCAGCATCATCGCAATGAGGATGGCGGCGAACAACGCGCTGTACATGAAGCCGCGGTAAAGCGCGCCCATGATGTTCTGCGATCCGTCCTTCAGGCGGACGAAGAACGTGCCGCCGATGGAGGCGAGGATGCACAGGCCGCCGATGATCAGAGGGATCATCATCATGATCTCCTGCGCCGCGGGCGCGAACGCGCTGTAGGCGATCAGCATCGTCGCAACGACCGTCACCGCGTAGGTCTCGAACAGGTCGGCGGCCATGCCGGCGCAATCGCCCACGTTGTCGCCCACGTTGTCCGCGATCACGGCCGGGTTGCGCGGATCGTCCTCGGGAATGCCCGCTTCGACCTTGCCGACGAGGTCCGCGCCAACATCGGCGCCCTTCGTGAATATCCCGCCGCCAAGGCGCGCGAAAATGGAAATCAGCGATGCGCCGAAGCCCAGAGCCACGAGTCCTTCGAGCATATGGCGCAGATTCATAC
>JACQIJ010000150.1 GCA_016198545.1 Pseudomonadota bacterium | reverse complement strand
GATTCATAATATGAAACTGGCGCTCGCCGGGAAAAGGCCGCGGCTGATCATTAATCTACCGCCGCGTCATTTGAAATCCTTTATCTTTTCCGTTGTCCTGCCTGCGTGGATTCTGGCGCAAAATCCGTCAGCAAGGATCATGACCATCAGTTACGCTGATAAGCTTACCGATAAACATATGGAAGATTTCAGGAAAATTCTGGATAGCCTCTGGTATCAAAAGATGTTTCCATGGACAAAAATAGGGAGGAAAAATACGAAAACAGAAGTGGAAACCACAAAAAACGGTTACCGCTTGTCAGTATCCGTTCACGGCAGCCTAACGGGTCGCGGCGCCAACTACATTATTATAGATGACCCCATCAAGGCGGAAGATGTCTATTCTGATCCCATCAGAACCGGCGTTAATGAATGGTATCGCAATACGCTGTACAGCCGCTTTGACAACAAGAAAAAATGCGTTTGCATTCTTGTTATGCAGCGCCTGCATCAGAACGACCTGACCGGTTTTCTTCAGGATCTGGGCGGATTTTACACTCTGTCACTGCCCGCGATTGCCGAGAAGGATGAGGAAGTAGAAATCGGTGAAGATGAATTCTATTTCCGCAAAGCCGGAGAGGCGTTGCATCCGGAAAGGGAAGATGTCGACACTCATGAAGAGACCAAAAGAACGCAGGGCTCTGTTATTTTTGCCTCACAGTACCAGCAGGCACCCGTACCCCTTGAAGGCAACCTGATCAAACGCAAGTGGGTGAAATACTGCGACGCCCCGCCGGAACCCTGCCCACAAGGCATGTTTGTGTGGAGCTGGGATACGGCATCCTCAACATCAAAATCCGCTGATTATTCAGTCGGCACTTACTGGTACATGATAGGCCAGGACCGTTATCTTCTTGATCTGGTGAGGGTAAAATACAGCTACCCCGAGCTTAAGGAACTGGTTGAACGCAAGGCTGAAGAAAGAAAAGCCGACATTATTCTTATCGAGAATGAGAACATGGGACAGGCTCTTGTGCCTTCACTCAGACAATGCGGCCATCCGGTTTTAGGGATCGATCCGAAAGGCAGCAAGGAGACGCGTGCAATGCGTCATTCTCTGGCCTTCGAAACTGGGCGCGTCTATTTCCTCAAAGATGCGCCGTGGCTCGAAGATCTCCTTAAAGAACTGCTTGGGTTTCCCGGAGTCAATCACGATGATCAGGTTGACAGCATTACCCAAGCTCTAAGCTGGGGTGAAAGCCGTAATTTTGAAGCTGCCCGCCGCAGTATAAGGAACGAGCGCCCCCGCAGCCCGCACCGCCGCATACGGCGCTCTAGCAGCCGATATATCGGCGGCATTAACGATATCGTGCGGGATGCAGGATATCCGCTTTAAAGCGGGTAATCCGTTACTTTGTCGCTTTGCAACAAGGGAATGTAGCGGAAATTCGCAGAAACAACTGGCTTTCCATCGCGAATAGAGCGTCAGTGTCCATGAGAGCTGAAGTGCCCGGAAAGGACAGGAAACGCCATGAATCGCAAGGGCCGGTCATCCGTCAAATCCCCTGTAACCGCCGATCTGGCCGCGCTTTCGGGCCTTGATCGGGAGGATCTGGTCGCCCGCTGGCAGGCGCTGTATGGTGTGCCGCCACCACGCAAGATCAGCCGGCAACTGCTGCTACAGGCGGTTGCGTACCGCCTGCAGGAACAGGCGTCAGAGGGCCTGAAACCCGCCACGCGCCGGTATCTGGAGCAGGTTGCCAGCGGGGATAAGAGGCAGAAAACGGCCGTACTTGTTTCGGCAAAACCGGGCACACGCCTGCTGCGGGAATGGCGTGGCGTGACATATGAGGCAACCGTTCTTGATGACGGCGTCCTGTTTCAGGGCAGGAAATACCGGTCCCTGTCCGAGGTTGCCCGCGCTATCACCGGCGCACGCTGGTCCGGGCCTTTGTTCTTTGGCCTTAAGAGAAAATCAGGAGAGAAGGAGAAAAATTTATGAAACCGCCAACACGGCGCTGCGCCGTTTATACCAGAAAATCCAGCGAGGAAGGGCTCGATCAGGATTTTAACTCGCTGGATGCCCAGCGTGAATCCTGCTTTGCCTATATTGCTAGCCAGAAGTCAGAAGGCTGGAACACCGTCAAAGACCATTATGATGACGGCGGGTTTTCTGGCGGCAACATGGAACGACCGGCCCTGAAAAAACTGCTCGACGACATCAAAGCCGGCAAAGTCCATATTGTTGTCGTTTACAAAATCGACCGCCTGACGCGATCATTGATGGATTTTGCCAAGCTGGTCGAGGTATTCGATAAATACGGTGTCACGTTTGTCAGTGTCACGCAGAGCTTTAACACGACGACCTCAATGGGCCGGTTGACCTTGAACGTCCTGCTGTCCTTTGCCCAGTTTGAGCGGGAAGTCACGGGCGAACGCATCCGCGACAAGATCGCCGCCAGCAAGAAAAAGGGTATGTGGATGGGTGGCGTTCCACCGCTTGGATACAAAGCAGAGAACAAAAAGCTGATCATTGTACCGGAGGAGGCAAAAACCGCCCGGTTGATCTTCCGGCGCTATCTGGAGCTGCAATGCGTGCGCAAGCTCAACGAGAATCTGGCGCAGGATGGAATTCGGTCCAGAACAGGAAAGTCGTTTTCGCGCGGATGTCTTTATAAACTGCTTTCCAATCCCGTTTATATCGGAAAGATCCGGCATAAAGACATATGCCATGACGGAAAACATGAAGGCATTATCGATCAAGATCTTTGGGATCAGGTTCAGAAAAAGATGGCTGACAATGTTAACGGCGAAGATAAGAAGCCGCGCAGCACAGAAAAGAGCCCTCTGGCCGGAAAGCTGTTTGATGAAACCGGCGCCAGCCTGACACCCAGTCATGCGAACAAGAAAGGAAAGCGGTACCGGTATTATCTATCAAAAAGTCTGGTTACTGGTACGAAAGACAAAAACGAGAGTGGCTGGCGTCTGCCCGCACCGGAAATCGAAAATCTTGTTACAGAAGCGGCACAGGCGGTTCTGGACGATCATCCGGCAATTACGGAATCTCTGCGTGAGGCCGGTGTTGATGCCATCAACATCCCGGCTGCCCTTAAAGCAGCGATAGCGCAAAGCAAAAAACTCGCTTCGGTTCCTGACAGGACAGAGGCTTTGGCCGCGATGGTGCAGCGTGTGGATCTGGGCCGGGACAGCATGCGCCTGAGCCTGCTGCTGGCATCCATGATTGGTCAGGGTGATACAAAAAACACGGTTCTGTGCCCAACCATCACCCGCGAGATTCCTGTCCGGATCCAGCGCCGGGGCGTGGAAATGAAACTGGTCATAGCAGGCGGTGATACCGCAAGAATTGATCCTGTCCTGATCAAGGCTGTGGCCCGCGCCCGGATCTGGTTCGAGGAACTGCAATCTGGTACGGCAAAATCTTTTCAGGATATTGCCAGCCGCTATGAAGTCAGTGATGGGTATGTCGGCCATCTTCTACCGCTGGCTTTCCTGGCTCCCGATATTGTCGAAGCGATTGTTGCCGGGCAACAACCGGCCGAACTGACAACAGATGCGCTCATCAAGCGCATCAATCTTCCGACGGACTGGTCGGAACAACGCCGCATTCTCGGCTTTAACTGATTACAAAATCCCCCGAACTCCTACCGCCAAAATCGCAGACAGAGAGAAAGCGCCGTTGTACGCGCGATTTTCTCCTGCATCGCATCTCTCCGGTTGGACATCAATAAAGAAGCCCGCATTTCGCGGGCTTAAAAACACTATTTTATTGTTCTATATCAATCACTTAGATAGTGGCGGAGACGGAGGGATTCGAACCCTCG
>JACQIJ010000145.1 GCA_016198545.1 Pseudomonadota bacterium | reverse complement strand
CGCCTATCTCGCCATCACGAAGGGCTATGAGAAAAAATGGAATCCGGACCGCTGGGTCGCCGTCTATCACAAGGGCCGCGTGGTTTACGAAGACGGCGAAGCGTACCGCCATCCGTTCCTTGACATCATCGAACAATGCGACGCACGCAATAAAAGTGAGTACGGAAAATCCGTAAAAGTGGCCGAAGACGCCTTCAAGCAGGCCGGAAAGATGGTCACAATCGGCCATGATTCAAACATCGCCCTTATCCTGAACGTCACGAAAGACGAAGGAAAATGCGGCCTTATTCTGCGCGGCCCGAGCCACACGACGACATTCAACCTGACCGCCAAAAAGAAAGCGGACCGCTTCGTTCATCCCTCGCAATGCCTGACGGTGGCGGCGGCTTTCCTCGAAGGCGTGCAACTGGCCTTCTTTGTCGGCATGACGAAACAAAAACTGAAATACGACCTGATCGCGCCCGGATCGGACGATGCGCGCAAATCGCGCGAGGCCGGCGAAAAGCTGGGCCGCCTGAACGGCGCCGTCAACCAGTTCGAAAACCTGTTCGACGTCATCTACCGGCCCGAACGGCCGAACTTCGCCCTTATGACCGACGAGGCTGAGGAATTCGCCCGTAAGGCGCTGGCCGCCGACATAGACAAAAAAGTGGCCGCCGGCGGTAAAAGCGAGTGGATTACCTGATTTCCGGCCCCCAATTAAACATAACTTGACATTTTTGCCGCATCCCCACTATTCTGCCTTTTTCGGGAGGACAGAACATGGAATCGATCTTTTCTAAACCCGCCATTGCGCTGGCGACGCTCCTCGGGATATTCGGTACGGCCTCAGCGGCCTTCGCCGCCCCGGCTCTGCCGCCGCTGGAAAAGAACCCGCCCGCCGCCGGAGAGCGGCAACCGCATACGACCGCGGGCCCGGCCATCCCCGCAGCAAAATCCAAAGAAGACGCAGTGTTCACAGCGCGCATGATGCTTGCAGCCCTCGGAGAACAAGGAGCCGTAGTCGTCGGCGATTCCATTCATCAGGCTCTTCTTGATCTGCAGAAATTTCAGGATGGCAGCGAAGAAATGGCATCCATGATCAAAATGCTGGCTGAGAAAGAACTTGAAGTCAGAAGGGGCTTCATCAGACTTGCCTATGAAAATGCACAGGCCAAAGAAACGAGGGGACGTTACGTACCCTCCCTGATAGACAGCATAGAAGAAGAGTTTTCTAAAATGAATCATGTGAACGCAACCCTGAATAACGGCGAAAAGGCAGACTGGCGCCTTCTGGGAACCGACGAGGAAAGCGTGAAAGCTCTCAAGGTTCGCGCCCTTTCCTATGAAGCGTTCGGTATGTTCCAGGACGTTCTGCATCCCTCCAACGAAGGCCCCTTTGCCCTGCGCTATTACGAAAGGGGCATGGATTTTCTCGAACAGGCATCCAGAATCAAGGGTTCCTCCATCGGCATCGAAACAGTCGTCGTGACGGCGAAAAACCGCAGAAAAATCGAAGGCATCCTTGCAAAAAGCCGGGAGATAGCCGAAAAGATGGAGCGGGAAGGATCTGCCGATAAAACGCCCGCCCTTCCCGGGCCGTAGCCGCGCGTCCGAAACCATTCCCAAACTCCTTGACATATCGGAAACGGAAGCTTTATTCTCTGCCAATCCTTGCCATAAATAAAACAGGGTCCGGAAATGAAACCGATGAATCTTTCACTGCTGGCCAGAGCGGCTTTTTTCACTCTCGGCATGACTGTTGCCGCCGAGATGTCCCACGCCGCAGATCCCGCCGCGCAGCCGCAACAGAATGCCCAAGAAGGCTGCGCCGAGGCAGATCCCGCCTGGAATCAAAAAACACCCCGGCAGAAATTCGATGCGCTGGTTCAGCGCGCGCAAAAAACATTCGACCGCGCCCTTCATCCGGAGAAAGACCCGTGTTTTTCAACATGGATACGGGACGGATTTGACGAAGTGGCGGTATCGGAAAGCAATCTCCAGCTTTTCTCTTTTGCTGCGATGGAGGCAAACAAGCTGCTGCCGAATGAGATAGATAAATGGAATCCGGAAGATTTCCTGTCCCTCAGCGCCGATCAATACAATGAAACGATGCGCGTACTGCTCCTCAAAATGGCCTCTCTCTCGATACGCGCGGTGGAAGCCCTGGCCGCCACGGGGCAAACAGGCCTGGATAGAATAGAGGCTGCGGAATACTACCTGAAAAATCGGAAACAATTTTATGGCGCGAAAGAAAGCGGCTGGGAACAGATAGGCAGAGACGGGGAATCCATCAAGAAGATGCTGATCGAAAATCACAGGCTTGCGGCGCAAAACATACTTGATGAATCCCTGAAAAATCCCGACCACCTTGGCCCCCTTGGACTGTATGACATCAGGACCGCCGCGCAGCATCTGACTACCGCATACGCCCTTGCAGGAATTAACTCCAAAGAGCCGTGGGAGGATGCGGGCTGGACCAGGGACCGGATTGCGCAGCTTTACGCAAAGCACCAGTTGGCGACAGGACGCAGAAATCTGGACAGCGCCAGAAGAGAGTTCGGAGTCAATTTCCCGCATCCGCAACTCTCGAAAGAAAAACGACTGACCCTGATCGAGTCCGCCATGACCGGCATCAGGGAGGCTTCCGCCGCGGACGGCATTCCCGTGGGATGGCACCGGATTTTCTCAACGCCGCGCGAAGTGGAGACGCTGGTCCGGGAACTGGGCGGCAACCCCGCCGCATTCAGGTTTAACAATGGCACCGCCATTAATCCTTCCCCCGCCGACCAGCGGAGTCTAAGTCTGCCCTAGGCCGCCTTCTCACCCGCGCTTGCCGACAGGCTCCGCAGCACGTACTGCATGATCCCGCCATTGGTGAAGTATCCGATTTCGTCCTGCGTGTCGATGCGGCACAGGGCCTTGATCGTTTCCTTCGATCCGTCCTTGCGGGTGATGGTGACGCTTACATCCATGCGCGGCTTGATGCCCGCTTCAAGGCCGGAAACATCGAAGGTTTCCTCCCCCGTCAGTTTCAGCGTCTGCCGCATCATGCCGTCCTTGAACACCAGCGGCAGAACGCCCATGCCGACGAGGTTGGAGCGGTGGATGCGCTCGAAACTTTCCGCCAGCACCGCCTTCACGCCCAGCAGCATCGTGCCCTTTGCCGCCCAGTCGCGGCTGGAGCCCGTGCCGTATTCCTTTCCCGCGACGACGATCAGCTTCGTGCCGTCGGCGATGTATTTCATCGCGGCGTCGTAGATGCTCATTTCTTCCGCCGTTTTCCAGTATTTCGTGTTGCCGCCTTCCCTGCCGCCCAGCATCTCGTTCCTGATGCGGATATTGGCGAAGGTGCCGCGCATCATGATTTCGTGATTGCCGCGCCGCGCGCCGTAGGAATTGAAATCGGCCGGCTGCACGCCGTGCGCGATCAGGTATTTCCCGGCGGGGCTGTCCTTCTTGATGCTGCCCGCGGGGGAGATATGGTCGGTCGTGATGGAATCGCCGAACAGCGCAAGGCAGCGTGCGCCGCGAATGTCGCCGATCGCGCCGGGCGCTTTCTTCATGCCGGTGAAATAGGGCGGGTTGGCGACGTAGGTTGATTTGCCGTCCCATGAATATGTTTCGCCCTTGCCGGATTTCACCGCCTGCCATTCCTGCGGCCCCTTGAACACGTCGGCGT
>JACQIJ010000144.1 GCA_016198545.1 Pseudomonadota bacterium | reverse complement strand
TTTACCATAGATATAAATAAACTATCAATCAGTCTTTTCAAAGCGGCAAGCCAGCAGGCAGGAGAACACCGGACTGGCCAGATTGGCGGGCAGCATTTCCTTACCCATAATCCAGTCATATAAATCGGGATCGCTGTGGCTCAAAATCTGCCTGAATTGCGCCAGTTCGCCCTCAGAAAAACCCGGCACATGAGCATCCGCGAAACTGCCCAGTAACAGATCCATTTCCCGCGTCCCCCGGTGCCAGGAGCGGTAAATCAGGCGTTTGCGCTCGGTTTCAATATCTTTTACAGTCATGGCAAAAGGAATACCCCTATGAAACAGTTTTTGAAAGAGAATATTGCTCTTGCTTTCGGCATCTCGCTGCCTCTTGTTTTGATGGTTTTTTTCTTTGTGGCGGGAAAAGCGGCGACCGTATCCGTGGATAACCCTCAATATGACGCGGTATTTGCCGTCAATTACTACGAGAACCGCGCCGACCCGAACCAGCCGTGGCAGATCGGGGTGGATGAAGGCAAGCTGACCATTCTTTTTACGCCGGCGCCAAACGCGCCCAACCCGCCTTATTACAACAAGCCGCAGATTTACCGTTTCAACCACAGAACGCTGCGTGCGGAACTGATCGATATCAATTTCGACAGCATTGTTGACGGCAAGGTATCCGACCCCGATCTTGACGCGCTGAACGCCAAAAAGCTGAACCCAAACCCGGAAAGCCCGGACGGATACCGACTTGAATACCACTACCGTTCTTCCGGCGGAGGGATCGCAGGCGAACTGTTCGGCTTTGGCCGCTATCACGGCAGCGCCTACGCCATGAAAAAAGGACCGCGCGCGATCATGGTCGAAGGGCCGCAGCCCTATTTCCAGGCCAAGTTCCTTGCATGGATCGAATCCAATGAATAAAAAGGATGCGCTCGCGCAGATTGTTTCATTAGCGGAAGCGCACAGCATCGGCGCGGATGAAATCGCCGCCGCGCTGAGCCACGCGCCCACAACCCCCGCAAAAAAGAGCAATATCCTCGGGCGTCTGTTCGGCTATATCGGCGGCGTGCTGGTATTTTCCGGCATCGGTCTTCTCATAAGTTTCGTCTGGGACGACATCGGCAGCGCACAGCGCGTAATTGTCACGTTCGGCGCAGGCCTCGCGGCCTTCATCCTCGGCGCAGCCTGCATCAAAACCGGCAAGGGGGATAAAGCGTCCACGCCGCTGTTCCTCGTTTCAGGACTAATGCAGCCGACGGGCCTCTTTGTTTTTCTTGATGAGTACATGCCGCAATCGGGCGACGTGATGCTGGCCGCGCTTTTGATATTCGGCGCGCTGGCCGCACAGCAGGGCGCGGCTTTTTACGCCCTGCGCCGCACGAGCCTGCTGTTTCTCACCTTATTCTTCTGGAACGGCGCAATCGGCACGGGCATGGACTGGCTGCAATGGGATGGGGAATTGATCGGCCTTATCCTGGGCGTTTCCATGATCTGCCTGTCGTGGGCGACGGGAAAAACCGCCCACCGTGCCATCACGCCGTTCTGGTATTTCTTCGGCGGCGGCCTTCTGCTGCTCGCATGGTGGTCGCTGGCGGAAGGAAGCATTCTGGAACTTTCATACCCTGGCCTCAACGCCTTCCTTATTTATTTCAGCATCATTGCCGCCAGCCGCGCATTATTATTCGTGTCGGTTCTCGCCCTGCTCTCCTACATGAGCTATTTCGCGTGGGAATATTTCGCAGGCGTGGTCATGTGGCCGATATTGCTTATCATCTTGGGGCTTATAACGATCGGGGTCTCATCCTATGCCGTCAAACTCGGCCAGAAAATCGGACGAGATAGTCATTAAGGGCCGTCCGTTCGCGCTTGATCCCCTGTTCGCGCGGGCAACAGGTCTGCCAGGCGTAGGCCCGCGCACGGCAAAGCTGTTTGAAAAGCTGTGCGGCGGGGACAAGGTCGTCGACCTGCTCTGGCACAAACCCATCGATTTCGTCGACCGCCGCTTTGCGCCGAAAGTGAAGGATGCACCCGCGGGGACGATCTGCACGCTGACCCTGCATGTGCAAAAACACTTCCCCAACGAACGCCGCAACCAGCCCTATAAAGTGTGGTGCACGGACGATACGGGCGGCATCAACCTCGTCTTTTTCAATCCTCACAAGGATTTCATCAAAAAGCAGCTGCCCGAAGGCGCACAGGCAATCGTCAGCGGCAAGATCGATTATTATCAGGGAAAGCCGCAGATCACGCACCCCGATGCGATTGGACCCATCGAAGACCGCGCCCTGATTGAAACGCTGGAACCGGTTTACCCGCTGACCGCCGGGGTGACGAACAAGGCCGCACGCAAGGCAATCCATTATGCGCTCGAAAAACTGCCCGATCTGCCGGAATGGCTCGACCCGGCGTGGAAAAAAAAGAACGGGTGGGAGGACTGGAAACCCTGCGTACAGGCGCTGCATAACCCGCCAGGCGCAGGCGCGTTGGAACCGGCCAGCCCCGCCCGCGCACGATTGGCCTATGACGAATTGCTGGCCGGTCAGCTGGCGCTTGCGCTGGTGAGGCTGAAAACGAAGAAGCAGCAGGGACGCGTGTTCAAAGGCGACGGCAGCCTGCGCCGGAAAGTTTTGGCCGCCCTGCCCTTTAAACTGACCGGGGCGCAGGAACGGTCTCTGAAGG